>JAJZKJ010000076.1 GCA_021804195.1 Acidobacteriota bacterium | reverse complement strand
ACAATCTACGGACGCGGTGGAGGGCCCATCGGGTCGACTCGTTCGGCAATGACCGATAACGAACATGCCGCCCCGTAAAAGGAAATTTGAATCACAGGTACGTTGGAATGCTTTTTATTCCCGCCGTTTGATTCCGCCCGCCCCGCGCGTTATGTTTTCTGAGGTAATTGAGACGTGGGGGCTCTTATGGTCGCCATCGATGAAAAATCATTACGCAGTTCGGACGCGGTCCGCCGCCGCCGCCGCATACAACCCGTGGCGAATAATCTGTATCAAGGCATGGCGCTGGATACGATGACGGGGCTTCACCGTGGCCGTACCCGCGACTATTCGCCGAGCCTCGGCCGGTGGACGGAGCAGGACCCGGCCCAGTACATCAATGGGGCCAA
This sequence comes from Acidobacteriota bacterium, assembly GCA_021804195.1. Next base: position 8,052 of record JAJZKJ010000076.1, on the reverse strand, counting down.
TACGTATCAATTCGTCGATTCCTCGCCGGTGGGGAATGTGGATGCGGAGGGGCTGCATGTCTACTATGTCGGCGGGCCGATACACTACCTCCCGGATCACCGATTCTACCGTAATTATTATTACGAGGGCAGCTTCGGCAGTGTCGACCTGCCGGGCAGCCCAGGGGGATCCGTCATTGCCGAGGTTGCTCACGCGATCGCCGATATGACGGACGTCGGGGCCACGGTCAATAACATTATCCATACCACCGACATTACGACGGCCACCTACAACTACAAGGTCGTCGCGTATTGGGAGGACACCCGCGTCTTCACCTACAAGTGCATCGAGAACGGCCACCCCACTGACGTTAAATGGCAGTCGACAACCAAGGGCAAAGAATTGAGGGTATTATTTTTCCCCGTCCAGCACTGGGAGGGCGAGGGTACCAACCCCTTGACATTGGGCGACAAGACCAGCGTCGACGCCAGCATGACGGATTTCAGAAAGTCCCTCACCGATTTAGCGACGGAGATATTCGATGCCGTCCATGGCGAATAGAAAACCGCATTGGAACCAGCTTTGGCGGCTCATTACCGGGGCCGCCATCGTGGGCTTGGCCTTGGCCGCCGGCGTTACGCCAGCCGACGGGCCGAACGGGCAAGCCGCCATCGGGCTCCACCGGCCCGGCTCGCCGTGGCGCCGATTGGTGGGGAACGGGGTCGCAATGCCGGTCCTCAACAAGCCCTTCCAAATTTCCCCGCTACCCCGGCGGAGTGCCGCCAAGCTCCTTCAATTTCTCAGCGACCGAGCGGTGTCCTTCGATGCCCTTGGCAAGCGTCTCGACGCCAGGCCGGGTAAAAAGCTTTTGGCCCTGCTCGGTCCCGGAGTGAACTCCGCCCAGGTCGCCGGAGAAATCAGGTATAAGTGGCGAGGGCCCGCGCCAGCTTGGGTGGCGGCAACAAATGTCTTTCCACCCGGTCATTTTTCCGGGGGCCCGCGCGCCTTGGTCATTGGCTGTCCAACCGCTGCGGGGAAGCTGGGGGTCTGGCGGGCACCCGGGAAGGGGCCCAAAGTCAGACTCCAGCAGGCGGCGCTGGTGTTTCCGAGGTGGGCGGTTTCCCTCGCATTTTTCCCCAACCGAGGTGGGAACGGGGCTCGCACGGTTGCCACGGGCGATATCTGGCGCCAGGTGGTGACGGCAATCGCATCTGAAATTTGCGCCCGGCAATCATCGCCAGCGGGTAGCAGCGCAATTTTTTACTGGAGCAAAAACCGGCTCAAGGCCAAACCTCGCGGCACGGCGGCGGACGTTGCCGCCGCCGAAAAGCTTGTGTCGGCATTACGCCTGAAGCCCTCGGGTTGGCTTTTTTCTCGATTGTTTCGCACGGGGGTGGGCCAGGGGAACGGATTGGTGCGATTGGCCGCGGTGCTTCGTTATTTCGGCCCGCTGGTGCCCATGGAGTATCCCCTATGGGTACGGTTTCGCTGCACTGACGGATCTACGCTGTACATCGCTGCCATAGCACGCCGCTGGCGCTGGCGTGGCGGGGTAATCACCAGCGACCCACGGATGGAGCGTCGCAAGCCGATCCCCTACTACCTGTGCGATTGGTGGCTTTTCGGGCGGCGCGGCCGACTGCTGCGGTACGGAGAGGTCAGCCGCATGTTGGGCAGGCCGCTCTGGTACGACCTTGGGCAGGTGGTACTCATGTCAGGCGAGCGTGGGCCGATCTTGGCAGCTGCGGGCGGGCAGGGTCCCACGGGAATCAATGGATACCGGCGATAGCCCCCGGCTTGCGCTACCGCCAGATGCTGTGGATGGGTGAATTCAGGTGGCAGCTTCCCCGCCTCCTCCCGGCGCGTTATGATTCCACAGTTAGCCAATTTTGAGGCCGTAGTATGGTCGCGATCAATAAAATCCTGTTGCCCGAATGCACCAGTGAAGGGTGCGGTGGTGAGATCGGCACTTGCACGGACAGGCGCGTCCATCGCCGCAATGCCGAGGACCGAGTACCGACAACCCGCAACCGTCGCCAGGCGCAGCCGCTGGTGAATAATCTGTATCAGGGGATGACGCTGGATGCGGTGACGGGGCTGTATGATGAACGCAATCGCGATTACTCGCCGAGCCTCGGCCGGTGGATGGAGCAGGACCCGGCCCAGTACATTAACGGGGCCAATACGTATCAAATGGACTTAGGCGGGCCGGAAGGAGCGGTGGACCCGGCAGGGACCGACGAGATTTCCGTCTCTTACAACCTCACGCCCGATTGGCTCAAAGCGGTGGCTACCGATTTGGAGAAAATCAGGGAAATCGACAACGAAATCGGCGGGGTTGAAAAATATATTCCCGGCGTCACCGGATTTTTCGAACTCAAACGTAGCGCATTCGACGTTGAGGCCACCATAAAGGGATCCGCCGACGCCGAGCACGGTACCCTGTGCTCGGCCTCGCTCGAGCTCGATCTCGAGGTGGCAAATATTGGCCTGAAATTCGGACTTCAGGGCAGCGCGGACCTCATCACTGGACGCGTAGGCCTCTCATTTGACGGTAGCCTTAACGTGGAGATTCGGGCCAGCTACTCCCCGGCGAAAAAGTGGGATTTCAGCGGCGGTGGAAGCGTTGATCTCAGCGGGGCAGTATTCGGCGACCTTACAGGGGCTGACGTCGTTCGTGTCGTGACTCAGGGAGGCGGGGATTTTGGGTACAGTATCGACGTGAACCAGGCCGGCCAGCTCCGTGGTAGCGCGGAAGGGAGCATTTTTGGCTCCATCGCCCTGCAGCGTAGGCAGTACCTGCTCTGGGGCGGCTTCGTGTCCACTTACACCAAACGTTGAGCAGCAGCCCGATCGATTTTAAGAGCTTGGATTTTGGGCCCTACCAGGTGAAACCTGAATTCGTGGCCGCGCTCCAGGCGGCGGGGGCGCTACGAGGTGGCCTCGGCCGTCGTCACGCTTTAGCCTCCTTATAGCGGCGTTGCAGCCGGACGTTTCATAGGAGTACCAGGAGGTAAAAGCTCTTTGGCTTGCGGCTTGCTTGACCATGCTTGCGCTCTGGGTTCTAAAGATATTTGTCTGCGACGTTCCGGTGCTCCGCTTGGGCTACGACCTCCTCTTGGCGCGTGGACGGGCCATCCCGCTACGAGTGGCCAGCGTGCACTCATCCCGGGGCAGGTCAGGCCGTGAGGCCAAGGTGAAGCTGACGAGCGGCGCCGATCCGCGCGGCGCGATTACCGCCTCGCTCGACCGCGAGGGCGTATCAGCGGCCGGGTTGCGGTGGGGCGGCTTGCGTCCAGGCACGCATCTGCTCGGTTTTCGTGGGGCCGATGGGCGGGTGCGGTTGGTCTCGAATGCGGCGGTACACGCGACTCTCATGCAGATATTAAGTGCGGTGGCGGACGTCGCGCTGGCGATCTCGTATTGGCTGGCGTTCCGCAAGGCGGGGGTCGTTCGCCCGGGGATCGGCGGCGAAAATGTGGGTTGCGCGGCGATTCTCCTGATGTTCGGCGTGCTCATGGTTCGCGCGGTCGGCGTATTCATCGTGTTCGTCGGATTCGTCCCCCAAGGGTGGGTGGCTGGCTGGCGTACGCTTGTCCTTGCCGCATGCCTTTCCGCGCTGGTATCTCCGTACCTCGCGCTGGCATTCCCAGTAGGAGTGTTCTTCCTACCGCGATTCGAGGTCAAAAACGCGGGCGGCGGCGACGATGGCAACGTTGGGGTTTGGTGAATGTGTTCTGGCTTGCGGCCGGGAGTCCGGGCCTGGGAGATGGAAGGGCCCCGCAGGTTTTGGTTTGTTATTTGGCGCGCACACGCGTCGTTATGAGTCAGCTTATTTTGAGGAGTATCGTAATGCGTCGAGGTTACCTCGTGGTTGCACTGATTGGCGGCGCCCTTTTGTCCGCGGCTGTCGCCGTCGCAGCGGTCCCGGTGAAGATCGTGAGAATTGTTGACAAGCGGGTTTACACGGCGCCAGGGGCGCCGAAGCCTCCCTTTGAAAATCCCTCGGCAACAAGGCGGGGTCTTACTGTGACGATCCACGTTTCGGGGCCACTGGCCAACGGCGCCGCCAGTTACGGCAGGTTGGCGGTGACGCAGGCCGTCGCCAATCACGGGGGCGCTTTAAAGGTAGTATCGACCAAGCCGCTGGGGTTCTCAACATCGGTCTCACCTGGAATGTATAAGATAAGCCACCAAGCGTTCGGCGGGCCGCCGCCAAAGGGCTTCAATGTCTCCCTGACCCTCAGCAACCCTCCGCGCCGGGCGACGATGATCACGGCCCTGCGGGGCCATTTTGTCATGGTGGCCGGTGGTGCCCGACATGTAGTCGAGCTTGTGCCAGTCGCCAGCGGCAGACCGGTCGAGAATGCCATTTTGGCCGCTGCCAAACTGCACCTTATTTTTCTCAAGAAGGGAGCCAGCGGCACCTCGCTCAAACTGAAAATCACGGGCGACCAAAATTCGCTGGCCCACGTATCGGTTGTGAACGCTGCGGGGCAACCCATCTCGACCTTCGTGTCGACTCTCCAAATCCACGGCGGCATTGTGCGGGAATTTCAACTCCAGCGGGCGATCAAGGCTGGTGATAGGGTCCGGCTGCTGGTGTACACCGGCCTGAAGCAAATAACGGTACCGTTTAACTTCCGCAACGTGCGCCTTCCCTGACGCGGCGGTCCAACCGCTCTGGGAATACTGAGTGCTGGGGACGGCCACATGTAGAAACAGGAGTGTGCGCTACCGCTAGGTGCTGTGGATGGACGCAATCAGGCTGCAGCTTTTGCGCACCGCCACAGCGCGTTATGATTCCATTGTAAATTCCATTTTGAGGCCGTGTTATGGTCGCGATCAATAAAATTCTGTTGCCCGAACGTAATGGTGAAGGGTGCGGTGGCGGAACGCGAAACCCGCCGCGCGAAGCGCGGCTCTATGCATGCTCACCTGTCCACTTTCTACTTTCCCCCTTCTGCCGGCGCGGCCGGCCCGCTCGCAACCATCGCCCCACGCAGCCGCTGGTGGATAATCTGTATCAGGGGATGACGCTGGATGCGGTGACGGGGCTGTATGATGAACGCAACCGCGATTATTCGCCGAGCCTCGGCCGGTGGACGGAGCAGGATCCGGCCCAATTTATTAACGGGGCGAATACGTATCAATTCGTCGATTCCTCGCCGGAGGGGAATGTGGATGCTTGGGGGACGCGGCTCACAGGCAATGCTGCCCAAGCCCTACTTCCGGCAGGCTACCAGGTGACGGACACGCCAAATTTGGTGTCGCGCACGGCCGTCGTGGATGGACAGGCGCACACCACCGAGTCGGGCTTGATTTTCAGGACCTATACAACTGACGTGCCCGAAAGGCGGACCAGCGTCTACCGGGTCAGGGCTATATATGCCGTCCCGGGAGCCTGCCCAGAAGTGAGGGTGTTCACCATAACACGCGTGCGGCAGGTCACGGAGGTAGCCACGAGCAACAACGCCGGCACCATCAACGACATCGTCAACGCGACGGAAATCGCCGGTACAGTCACCACCTTTGTGGGGCTCTTCCTCCCGCCGCCGGCCGACCTGATCGTCGGGGCATCGGGTATCGGCGTCGGGCTTGCCGGCCTCGTACTCTCCACGGCCGCAAGCCACGAGGAAGCGGCGCCTGTCCCGCCACACGCTGTGCTTGGCCGGGTACTTGGCGTGTCCATTGGCGGCGAACCATGAGCATATTGAGAAAGGCAGGCACGGGATGTGGACGGTTAAACTGGTTTTGGCTCTGCTTCTGAGCGCGGCAATCTTGGTGTCATGTGTGACTCGCCTGTTGATCTATCGGATGAGCAAGAGGCTCGACGCAAAAAAGTGGAGGCAGCCGTGACTTGGTCGTGGCTATGCATCATCTTGTTTGCGGCGTCGGCGGCCGGCCACGCGATTGTGGTGCTCCGCGACTTCATCCAGCTCCGGCGGCGGCTGGAGGCCCATCTCGGTGGGTCCGGCCCCAGCGGCGGCGCCGGTGGGACGCAGGGAGACTGGCCGAGGCCCAGGCCCAGCGGGTCGGGCGCTGAAATTGAGGCCCAGCTCCATGCGCGGATACGCGAGTTGGAATCGCAGCTGGCGAAACTGGAGTCCGCCAGAGGCGGCGCAACGGGGGCCGCTGGCGGCACCGAGGGCACTCCGGGTGGCTGAGCCCCGCCCCGGCGCGTTATGGTTCCGTCGTAAATTCGAGTTTGAGGCCGCGTTATGGTCGCGATCAATAAAATCCTGTTGCCCGAATGCACCAGTGAAGGGTGCGGTGGCGAGACCGGCGTTCGTACGGACAGCCGCGCCCACCGCCGCAATGCAGAAAACCGCGTACCGGCAACCCGCAACCGCCGCAGCACCGTGGCTCTCAATCGCTGGCTGACCCGCGACCCGATCGGGTACCGGGGTGGAATCAATCTTTACGGCTACGTCAACTCCTCGCCGGTGGGGAATGTGGATGCGGGGGGGGTTGCGAAAGATCTCGGTGGGTATTTTGGGTCCAGGCATAGGCCCGGCCACCAAAGCGGCGTTTGCCGAGCTCTGGTATGAGAACAACTACGCTAGGCAGAACCAAGGGGACCTCTTGGCCATTTGGCTTTATGTAAAGAAGCACGTGGGGAGATACGATCCGTCGGGTGTGTGCGACAACTGCCTTCGGAGGTTGGTGCTCCAGGCACACGGACTGACGAATTTCGACGCAGCGAGTTCGCCAAACCGGATAATGCTGGTGGGCCTGAACACCATAGACACGGCAAATGTAGCCGGATTGGAGCTTGCAATCAGAAACTCTGTTTTCCTGAGTAACCGACCGGGGTCGCCCTCGGGGCTTTCGAAGGCCACCGGTGCTTTTTTCAAGCTCGTCGCGTCGGTGGCATGCAAGGGTGGCGTGGACGTCGTACTCTACGGTTGCAACACAGCCACCGGGCCGGCCGGAACGGCATTCATTAAGAGTATCGCCGCCGAACTGCCGCAGGGGTCGGTGGTCACGGGTTACACCGAGGACATGAATCCGGTTGTGCCCATCCCCTCGCTTGAAAATCTCTGGGATGGGCCCCCGCCATCCCAGCCACTGGACGGGCCCTCCGATTGGGGCGACGGTACTTGGGTGATGCCCTGAGGCGACGCCGCTGCGGGGCACCGCCCCGGCGAAGGCGTGTAGAATGACGGTATCCGCTACGGCCGTTTCAGAAGCATGGTCAAGGCCGTGCATGGCAGCACCGCAACCAATTCATTTGGAGTACCAGCATGGCGAAATCGGCATCCCCGATCAAAAATCAAGGCCGGCCCCCGTGGAGGCGCAAACGCTATTGGACTGTCGCGGCCATAGGTCTGTTCGTCCTTGTCGCCTTTTTGTTCGTCACGTTGCCCTCAATCTCCGATTTCGTCCACGCGCCGTTTGCCTATGAGGTGCGGCACGGCTACGTGTGGTTGGCTGAAAGCAAGCTCTCCGCCGACCCGGCGCTGCTCAATGCCCCTATACCCTCATCGGGCAATACGATCCCCGATTACCCCCTCTCTCTCCCCCCGGTGTTCGCCGCTGCCGTCCACGGCCAACTCGGCATGGTCAAGATGCTTCTGGCGCAGGGGGCGAAGACCAACTTCAGGCACAGGCACCTGCTCGATTGGACGGTCTGGCATGGCCAGACCCGCGTTGCCCGGTGGCTGGCAGCACACGGTTTCAAGGAGTCGGCGAGAGCGGCGGCCGGCTTGGGCGACATCGCCGCCCTCCGCAGGCTTATACGGCGTTCCCCTACGGCCATGAATGCAGTGGACCATTGGGGCGACACTCCGTTGGTTTACGCTGTAGCCGCCGACCAATATTCAGCCGCCAAGTGGCTTCTCAGCCATGGTGCCAGCCCGGTGCTTCCCAAGCCGGCTCAGGGTTTGGATCCGCTATTCATCGCCGCGCATCAGGGCTACGTAAAGCTGGTCGTACTGCTGGCCTCGTTTGGGGCTCCCCTCAGCATGCCGAACAAGCCTGGGCTGCCCGGCTCACTCGTGGACAGCGTGGCGAGCGGGAGTTCGCTCTCCCGCAAATCAATTTACTTCTTCCATAGGCCGGCCCCATTC
>JAJZKJ010000075.1 GCA_021804195.1 Acidobacteriota bacterium | reverse complement strand
CGATCTTCTCCGGGCAAACGAGGGGTAAAGCCATAATTTTATAATTTTTGAAAAAACTAATTAATGATCCAAATTCCACTGCTCTATGTTAGCCCGCGGGCAAACATAGATGCGCCACCGGGGTGTGACAGAGCACTTATAGGTTCATGTCGGACAACAAGATGCCTGCCTGTCGGTAGGCAGGACCCGCCTCCCACTTACGCTGAAATTCGGCATTGTGACCGCTTACTTGATCTGTTACCATCCTAATTTGACAAAGCGCGTGTGCTGGATTTGGTAAGCAATGGACATTCGGCAATTGATTCTGCCGGCGGGCGTAGGTCTTTCTCATTTGCGGGTTTATACGGAACCCGGACCGGACGGAGTCTGCGGCGGCAGCCCGCATTTTCATACGGTTTGTTCCGAGATGTATTACGTACTCAGCGGCGAAGGCGCCCTCGAACTGCTTTGTGCGAACGGCTACGAACATATCGCCTTGGCGCCCGGGCGAGTGGTTTTTTTTTGGCCGGGAATGATTCACCGCCTGCATAATCCGGGAAAGAATCTGGAAATTCTGATTATCATGCAAAACGGCGGATTGGCGGAGCGCGGCGACTTCATTTTAACTTTCTCCGAGAAAATCATGACTGATGACAACGCCTATGCCGCCGCGATCAGGGTAAGCAGCCATGCGGACGCCATCGAGCGGCGGAATTTGGCGGTCGAGGGTTTTCTTCCGCTGCGCCGGGCGATGCTCGACGCGCCGGAACAGGGCCGGGAAATGCTTCGGCGGCTTTACCGGCACGCCCGGCGGATTCTCACGCCCAAAGCGGCCAGTTTTGAATGGGTCCTCAAAAGCGGCGCGCTATGGGACTTGAAAGAAAGTCAGGATGCGGTTGATTTCATCCGCGACGGACGCCTGGAATACCTGGAAAAATCGCGGTGGTCTCAAATATATCCGATGAACGATTCCCCCAAGCCCGGCCTGTGCGGCGACCTTCGCCCCTATGCGGTGGATGAAGAATTTCTGGCCGAAGGCTTGCGCGTGGCGTAGGTTTGATTACATGATGAAAACGAATCCTGTAATGGCTGTTGTCGGCGCGACCGGCGCGGTGGGCGTGGAATTTCTGAACTCTCTGGAACAGCGAAAATTTCCCCTGGCGGAACTGCGGCTTTTCGCCTCGGTGAAATCCGCCGGCAAGACCATGCCGTTCCGGGGCGCCTTGCTGACGGTTCGCGAACTTACGGACCAGAGTTTCCACGGCGTGGATATGGCGCTGTTTTCCGCTGGTGGAGCAATCAGCAGAAAGTTCGCGCCTCTGGCCGTGGCGGCTGGCGCCGTGGTGGTGGACAACAGCTCGGCGTTCCGCATGGATCCGGAAGTGCCGCTGGTGATTCCGGAGATCAATCCTGAAATGATAGGCCGAAATCGGGGTATTATCGCCAATCCCAACTGTTCGACAATTATCGCGCTGGTGCCATTGTGGCCGATCCACCGGGTGAACCGGATTCGCCGGCTGATCGTGGCGACCTACCAGGCCGCCAGCGGCGCCGGCGCCGCGGCCATGCAGGAATTGCTTCGCGCCACGCAAGCGGCGTTGGAAGGGCGCGACCACATCCCCACGGTGCTGCCGCACCCTTATGCTTTTAATGTGTTCAGCCACAATGCGGCCGTGGATCCGCAAACCGGTTATAACGAGGAAGAGCTTAAAATGGTCCGGGAGACGCGCAAGATATTCAATGATCCGGACATCCGCATCTCCGCCACCTGTGTTCGCGTGCCGGTGTTAAGGGCGCATTGCGAAGCGTTGCATATAGAGTGTACCGATCCGATCGACTCCGGGCGGGTTCGCGAACTGCTAAGCGGCGCCGCGGGCGTAAAGGTGGTCGACGATCGTGATCGAAATTATTTTCCCATGCCCCGCGACGCTTCCGGCCAGGGCGACGTTCTGGTGGGCAGAATCCGCCAGGATATCAGCGATCCCTCCGGCCGGTCGATCGCCATGTTCGTGGCCGGAGATCAGCTTCTCAAGGGCGCCGCGCTCAATGCCGTACAAATTGCACAGAGGCTGCTGGCGTAAAGCGCAATGTCGTTGGTTCGTTATAAACTCACCCTCGCCTATGACGGCACGGCGTATTGCGGCTGGCAGAGGCAGCCCGATCCGCTCCCCACCGTGCAGCGCGCCGTGGAGATAGCCGCCGGCCAAATTGTGAATCATCCCGTGGTAATCGCCGGTTCTTCACGGACGGATACGGGCGTGCATGCCTGCGGCCAGGTGGCGCAGATGGATACCGAGTGCCGCCTGGCGCCTCAGCGAATGCGCCTGGCGATCAACAGCCGCCTGCCCCCCGACATCCTGATCCGGGAACTGATTCCCGCCCCGCCCGGTTTTGATGTGGCGCGGGCTTGGCGCAAGCGGTATCGTTACTTGATATGGTGCAATCGCGAGCGGCCCCTGTTCTATCGACATTTTGTATACCACCATTGGCGCAAGGTGGATCTGGCGGCCATGGGAGAAGCTTGCCGGCGATTAGAAGGCGAACATGATTTCGCCGCCTTTTGCAGCCGGAGTCCCGATGGCGATCGGGTTCGCAGCACCGTCCGAACCATCACCCACTGTGGAATTCACAGCCGCGGCCCCATGATTATTTTCAGCGTCGAAGGTAACGGATTCCTTTATCACATGGTACGCACGATGGTGGGAACCGTCCTGGAGGTGGGACGCGCTCGCTGGAAGCCGGAGCAAATCACCCGGATACTGGAATCCGCTGATCGCTCGCAGGCGGGTCCCTGCGCCCCGGCAAGCGGTCTGTGCCTGCAATGGATTCGCTTCGCCGCTCCGGAAGGGTCCAATTGAAAATAGTCCACGTGATTACGCGATTGATCGTCGGCGGAGCGCAGGAGAACACCCTTCTAACCTGCGAAGGTCTGCGGCGCCGCGGTCAAGAGGTGATTCTGATTACGGGCCCGAGCAGGGGACCGGAAGGATCGCTGCTGCCGCGGGCCAGATCCGGCGGATATGAGGTGATGGAACTGCCGGCGCTGCGGCGTAATCCCCACCCCGCGGCCGACTTCTCGGCGTATGGCGAACTGCGGCGGATTTTCGCCCGGTTCCAACCGGACGTGGTGCACACCCATTCCAGCAAGGCCGGCATTCTTGGCCGGGCCGCTGCCTGGAAGCAGCGCGTACCGGTTATCGTCCATACCATGCACGGTCTGGCATTTCATCCGTACCAGGGGCGCCTCATCAATATGGGTTGGATTCTTCTGGAACGCTGGGCGGCGCGTCGCTGTCATGCGATTGTGGCGGTGGCCGACGCCATGACCCGCCAGGCGCTGCGGGAAGGTATCGGTCGTCCGGAACAGTTTACCACTATTTATAGCGGCATGGAGATTGACAAATTCACACCGCGGCCGGAGGCGCGGCAACTGGCCCGGAGAAAATTGGGCATCGGTCCCGAGAAGATCGTCATCGGCACCATTGCCCGTCTGCAACCGCTAAAGGGGCACGACGATATTCTGAAAATCGCCCCCCGTGTGCTGGCGTGCGAACCGAATTTGCATTTTCTATGGATCGGCGATGGCGTATTTAATGACCGTTTTCAGAGCGAAATACGCAGCCGCAACTGGTCGGACCGATTCACACTTACCGGACTTGTCTCGCCGGAACAGGTGGCGGAACTGATCCCGGCGATGGATATACTTTTACATCCCAGTTACCGCGAGGGGCTTCCCCGCGCGGTCCCGCAGGCGCTGCTGGCGGGCGTTCCGGTCATTGTATACGACTGCGATGGCGCGGCGGAAATCTGCCTCCATTCCCGTACCGGAGTCTTGATCCAGCCGGGCGACATCGCCACCATGGGCGATGCCGTTCTGGAACTCACCGGCGACGCCGACAAACGCCGCCGCCTGGGCCAGGCGGGCCGGGAGTTAGCGGCAAGCCTGTTCGACGCCAATATCATGGTGGCCAAACTGGAGACTCTTTATGAAAAACTCCATGCAAAATTTTCCCCAGAGGAACCCCGCTAAAGCAGGTACTGCCGGGAAGCGGGCCATGCTGCAGTTGCCGTGCCCGTTAACGGCTCTTGCCATTCTACTACCCCTGTTGGGCGTATCGCCGTCAATCCAAGCCGCGACCATGAACCCTCCGCAAAGGCAAAAGTTCCAGTCTTACGCAAGCGGGAAAATTCGCGCTGTGTTCCACACGTTAAACCATAGCGACAATTTCACCGCCGCCCGCCGGTCGCTGGATAACCTTTTCGATACCGTGATCGGTTATGACCACATAACCCATTTGCAAGTCATCCGGCAAGCGGATTTCGCACGGCGGCTGGTCAACCAGCTCGCCAAAGTCAAGAACACCAACAAGCGGCGGACGCTGTTGCGATGGCTGCTGGCCAACCATGCCCTGGCCGGCACTTTGGTGTTCCTGGTCAAACCGCACCAGCAAAATATACCGGCGGTATACAATCTGCTTTACCAGATACACAAGAAGATTGGCCGACAGGCGGCGGCGTACCCGAACCTGACCGCGGCGATTTGCGCCGTGCTCTATCGGCCGCTGGTTATGCACATCAACGAAAACACGGCGCGGTCGCCGGATCCTGTCGCGCTGTTCCAGTATTACGTCAAGTATCGGCGCGAGATGCTTTTCGGAATTCGCCACGTTCCGGCGCGGCTGCTGATTCATGTGGTGGATTCGGATTCGAGCATACGGGACATGAAATGGGCGTTGGCAAAATTTCATGGAGATCCGATGGTCGGCCGACTGTTTTTCAAGATCCGCTACGACTATTCGACGCTGCGGAATATCTCCGGCGACACCGTGGCGCTGGACCGGCATGGTTTCAATCTGCCGGATATTCTGCGGTACGGCGGAGTTTGCGCGGATCAGGCCTTTTTCGCCGCCCAGGCGGGCAAGGCCATCGGAGCACCAACGGCTTATGACACGGGTCGTTCCAGCGTGGTCGGACACGCCTGGGTCGGTTTTCTGCAGACTGCGGGCCGGCGGGGATGGTGGAATTTCAACGTGGGGCGGTATTCGGAATATCAGGGCGTGGTGGGAATGGTGCTCAATCCGCAGACACGACGCCTGGAGCCGGATTCTTTCCTGTCGCTTTCCGCGCAGCTCATCGGAACAACGCAGCGACAGAGGTGGAATGCGGTCGCGCTGACCGACGCGGCGCTGCGACTGATCGGTATGAAGCAGGCCGGCGAGCGTTTTAACCCGGTCCACCCGCCGGATGGCGTATACGACGACCGCAAGCGTCCCCGGGCTGATAACATTCAGACACAACTGAAATTTTTACACCGTGCCGTGGATCAGTGCAGTGGTCTGACGCTGGCGTGGTTCGCCGTGGGATACCTGGCGGACAAGGGCAAACTTACACTGGCTGAAAAAAAGGACTGGTCCAATCATCTGCTGCGGTTGTGTGGGCGGCGCTATCCTGATTTTACCCTGGCGGTCCTGGCGCCGATGGCTTCGTCAATCCGTAACGTACGGGAACAGAATCTGCTCTGGAACCGGCTTTTCGCCATGTTTGCGACGCGACAATTCGCTCTGGCGGCGCGGGTGCGAATGTTCCAGGCGGCCATGTGGAAGAAGGCGGGCCATGAAAACCGCGCCGGTGCATGCTATCTTTACGTAATCAATCATTACGCCAACGCCGGCCCTTTCGTGATAACGGCCCTGCAAAAAGCGGTGCAAATTCTACGGGATCAGAAACGCAACAATCTTATCCCCCAATTGTACGAGCGGACCTGGGCGAAAATTATTCCGCCGCCGCGCTGGTCGGCCGTCTTTGTCCATGAAAGCAACTGGTATCAAGTCGGCCGGATGCTCGAAGAGGAACTGCGGGCGATGGGGAAAGGCTCTCTGGCCCGTAAAGTGGCGCGGGAACTGGCTCTCGCCCAGCATCCCTTGACGCAAAATTAGCCCGACGTTCCAAGGCCTCAATGATTTGCTGGGCGTTTTCTTCACAGGGATCAACGAAGAAGTCAATGTCGCCGGTGAACCGCGGCCAGCCGTGGAATCCAACCGCATAACCGCCCACGATCAGGTACTTAACGCCGGCCGCGTTTAACGATTCGATAAACGCGCGCAAATCGGTTGGCAGCTTCATCTGTTCCCCTCTGTGCGGCCAGCAGGTCCAGCAAAATGTCCAGCCGCTGCGGCGGTGTCAACCGCCGGCGCCACATCCGGTCCGCTTCGTCCGCCGCGGCATGCGAGTTGAATTTCCGCACCATCGGCTCCATAACGCAATTATACTACAAAAATTCGCCTCCGGCGCGCACCTCGCGGGCAACTCCATCTTCCGGTCAGGGCAATCGCATGTAGAATCAAGCGAGCAGCGTTTTGAACAGATAGCTCAAGCTGCTGGCGCAACGCTTGCGTTTGCGCCGGAGGATCACCTCGCCAAAGGCCCGCCGATGCGGCCTCCGAGCCGGGGGGCGGGTTCGTGGCCGGTTTTGCCGCCAGGGCCAAATGCCGGCTGACCGTCTCCCGGTGAATCCCCAGTTCCCGGGCAATTCGCCGGGCCGACCAGCCGCGGCGTAACGCCAAAAGACAAAGCGTCAGACACGCCGGCATGGACAACAATCCCGGCAGATTCGATTCGGGTCAGCCATGACCCGAATGTGACCCGATTTCCACCAGTCGCAGACGCCGAACACACACCCTCGGCTCCGTCCGACCTTCCGCCGGCTTGATCTCGTACAGCTTGTCCTCAAACAAGTTCATATTCGACATCGAGCACCTCTGTGTATTCTGCCGTGGTTCGACTTTCGCCCAGTTTCTGGACTGCCTGAATCGCTTCCTTTGCCTTGGCAATATCCGCCGCCGGCGCATTAGCAACCGATGCCGGATGACCACCGACGGATACGAACATCCTGCCCTTGTCAGTCTTGGTGTCGATCGCGCCGTTGGCCTTCATGCTGGTAAGGACAGAATTCATTCCGACGACGATCGGACCTCGGCCATTGGCTGACGCCGCTTGGGTGGGACGAGTGCCGCGCAAGACTCTCTGGCGGATCGCGTCGTTGAGCATGAATACCAGCCCCGCCTCAAGGGCATCCCGAAGCACGACTTTGCCCCAGGTATGAAGCAGAAGATTGATGTAGGCCACGGCCCGGCCGATTTATACTTGTTCCGGTGAAGTCGTAGTAATTACGATTCGCTGCATGAGTGAATTGATGTAGGTCGTGGCATCATCGGCTTGGAACAAAACGCCAAGCTCCTCAATGTCCGACTTGGACATGAGATTTCCACTGCCTTTCGACCACCCCAGGCTCGCAAACGGCGTGTTCGAGAGAATAAAGGAATGGAGTTTCAAGCCAGCCACCTGCGCATCGATGATTTGCTGGAGACGCGGGATGTCTTGCGTGGAGAACTGGATCTTTGGATCGGCCGGATCGAAGTGAAGCAGGCCCTTGGGGTCAACAAACACCAGATGTTGTCGCTGCCCCTCCTGCACCCACAGGAGGAAATCAGGGAAGAAGTTGGATGCCTGAAAGAAACCAAGGCCCGTCACGGCCTGGTTGCGAAGCAGGTAGACTTCCCGTCCCGCATTGTCGCTGCACCAAACAGCCAGATCCTGCACAAATTGGGCTTCGTGCCGATCCAACGGGATCGGGCTGATCTTGATCTGGGCGTTCTTGCCGACGTACAGAATTGGCTGGTAGAGATGTCCCACGAACGGAACCGTGCGCCAACGCCCGCCCCATTGACTCCATGTGGCAAGTGGGTTGGTTTCCAAGGCGGAGCGAAGGTCTTGGACGAACTCGGCAATCCGCTCGATTTCTTCCGCTGATTGAACCAAGTCCGTCGTCTCAATGGTGTAGTCCTGGCCTTCCAAGTCAACATCCCCAACCTCGGCAACCTCGATGTAGGGTGCCTCCCACCGGCCCCTCATGAACCGGTAAAACCGTTCGGCATAGGCGTTAATCAATTGCTGGGCCATCCGCTGCCACTGCGGGCGGTTCTCATATCGGTCGGTCCGCATGTCATCGGCGGTCGCCGACAGCTCATACCAACCGTTCGCTTGCAACATGCTGAGAATCGCCGTCTTGTCGGCATGCAGCCGATCCAGCCCGCGCGTCGCTTTGAACGCCTCCAAGCCAAACAGCAAATCGTCAATGTCCAGCAGCGCCGCGTGGATCGGCGTCAGATTCTGGTGCGGGGCATCCCCAGCCTCGCCAATGGCGGCCGTGATCTGTCGATCCGCGCCGGTGATGCCCCGGATGCGCGGCAGCCAGTTCAGGCGCGTCTTGTGGCCGCGCAGCCACGCGTCTTCCGGGGTCGCATCCTGCGGTGGGCGCAGTCGCACCAAGGGGCCGAGCTTACGGAAAGCGCTGCCGCGCTCGACCTGCACTCCATCGATCACGTCCTTGAGCCGCAGCGTCTTGAGCTTTCGCTCGGGCAACGTCTTCACGACGGGTAGATCCCAAATCTGTTTCTCCATCGCTTCGGGCAATTCGCTGAAGATCCAGTCGCGGAACGTGTTCATGTAGCTGGCTTTGACGCCGAACACCTGCAGCGTTTCGACCTGGCGCAGGTTCTTCGGCGGCGTCGGCTTTTCCGCCAGGACAGACGACCTGCGCAGGCTCATGCGATTTGCTGTTTGGCT
>JAJZKJ010000074.1 GCA_021804195.1 Acidobacteriota bacterium | reverse complement strand
CGGGAAATTTGCAGCGTGTCGAGCTTCTCCAATTGGCTTGCTGGCATTTTACACATCGCGGAAAATTTCGGAAGTCCAACACGGCCCTGGGACCGAACCTGATCAATCGTCCTTGGGGCCCGAATCACACCCTGGAGGGTTCCGGTCTGCCCAGACCGGCATTGTTTCTTTCGGGAGTATCATTTTTTCTCCATATCGCACGGGTTGAGATAACGTCGGAATATGGTATCAATGGTATCAGTAGACAGTAGATATAGCGTCCACCGCGTGTGAGACAAGCCCGCGTGGCGGGACGGGCCGCCGCGGCCGCAATCTATAGTGTTGAGACGGGACTTGCGCACCATGACGAAAAATTTTATCAGCAACGAGTGGATGCGGCGCTTCAAGCGCCACTGGCAGGCCACCAGCGCTGTTATCTGCGGGGATGTTACGCTCGGCGCCGATTGCAGTATCTGGTTCGGGGCGGTGATTCGCGGTGATATTGCACCGATTACGCTGGGGCTGGCTGTAAATGTGCAAGACGGCGCGGTCCTTCACTGCGATACCGGCGAACCGTTGACCATCGGTGATCGAGTGAGTATCGGCCATGGCGCGGTAGTGCATGGCAAATGGATCGGTGCGGGAACTCTTATAGGCATTAAGGCTGTCTTGCTCGGCGGCGCGGTGATCGGAGAAAACTGTATGGTAGCCGCCGGGGCGGTCGTTTCGCCCGGAACCAGGGTGCCTGATGGCCAGGTGGTCATGGGTGTACCGGCCAAGGTGGTTCGCCCGGTTCGTCCGGATGAGCTGGAGCGTCTGCGGGACAACAACCGCCTTTACATTGAGCTGGCCACCGCGCATACCGAGCATCCGGAAAAGTTCTACCGGCGGCGAGAAAAAAGGCATGATTCGTCGGCCTGAAAACAATCAGAATATCTCTCCCGGCGAATGACGGAGGTCCGGATGTCCACGAACCAGCACCTTTTCTGGATTACGCTGCTCATGCGCTGGACCCACATTGGTTCCGCGATCGTTCTGATCGGCGCGGTGGTATTCATGCGCCTGTTTCTATGTCCCGCCATGGAAAAATTGGATGCGGATATCCGCCGGACGATGTGGAATCGCATCAACAAACCATGGCGCATGGCGGTGGGGATTCTCACCCTGACGCAAATTGGTTCGGGCGTGTATTGGTTGCTCGTGGTGATTAACCTGCGGGACAAGCCGCCGGTGTATCAGATTCTTTTCACCGTAAAAATGCTTGCGGCACTGGCATTCTTCTTTCTCATTGCCGTTCTGGCCGGCCGAGCCCCCGCGTTTGAAACATTCCGCCGCTCCAATAAAAAGTGGCTATCCGTCTGTGTACTTCTGGGCGCTGTGATTGTGGCCTGTGCCGGGGCGATGCACCTGACGCCCGAATCGATTATCCCCGCACCGCCATCCCGGCGGCTTTCGCGGGCCGCTCGCTCTGCGCCCTTACCGACCCTATACCTGCCGGGCGGTGAAACCCGTTGGCGATCGGGACACGCTCGTGCAGCAATTCGGCCAGGTTGTAATGGGTGTAGGGTTGATCGCAGGCGGGACTCAGTCCGCGGGCATTGGCCGCCCAGAAATTCAGGGTGTGAGGAACGAACAGCACGGATTGCAGATTTTGTTGAAAAGCCACGGGACGTTTCATCAGCGCGATGGCGATTTTGGTGTCGATACGGCCGTAATTTCTTTTCACACGTTCCACCAGCTTCTTGTAATGTTTCCCGGATGAAACCATAACGGTGTCCGCGACCGGCGTGGGTTGAAGCTCAGGGTTGTACTGCCCGGGCCCGGCGGTTTGAAACACACTGGGCGTGGCGTAGATGGCGATAGCGCGATTGCTTTTGCCGTCGCTGATCACGTAATGGTACGAACAAGTGCGCGGGGTACGGCGCACGATTTCGACGGCTTCATCCAGGGTGGCCGCATGTTCCATGACATACCGCATCAGATCCGCCATCGGCATCCCGTTCCATTTGTCGTTGTTTTGTCCGCCTATTTCACCCATGGCGATCTGCTTTTCGTTCATCGCCGTGACCGTACCGATGAAGCCCGCATAACCGACGTTAACCCATGCGTATCCGTAGTCGGGACGGTACACGATGACCACGGCATTCTTTTCCAGACCAATACCCGTGAAGTAATCGAGGTTGCGTCCGTGATACAGCACGCCGTTTTTCGTCGCCTTGCCCATGAGTGCGAAGCCGGTACAGTGAAACAATTCCGGGAAAACATTGGCGTAATGAATCTCCCGCGCCTGCATCCCGGCGCCCGCGGCCAGGGCATTCATCTCGGTAATATACGCGGGCGGGATGTGCGGCTGGAGCTCTCGCCAAGCCTTCTGAATGCGGCTTAGAAAAGGTTCCCCCGTTGCCACCGTCGCCGCAAACCCTTCCACGTAAAGCGTGTTATTCACGTTGTCGCGCACATGCGGCCGCAGCAGCACTCCGTGTTGCCAACCCATTTCCCGGGGGCTGCCCGCCACGTGCAGAACGAGATTTCCGTTGATTCGTTCGAGGTATCCCTTGCCCTCGCGTGCGATGATCTCGCCGGCCTCGGCAAAAGAGGTCCACTGACAAGCGGCCAGCCCCGCCGCCGTCCAACCCATGAACTTCACAAAATCACGGCGACTTACATTTGACATGGTGTGACCTCCGAATCAGACGTTTGTAACCATTTTACATTCTCAGCCACCCGGCGTCCTTGAGAAATTGCGGCAACGTTTGTAAAAATCGCTTCACCTGCTTGAGGGGAATCACCCGGGTTTTTGTTCCGGCCGGCGCCAAAAACACAAAATCAGCTTTTTTCATATTCGGATTCAACTTCAACCCTTTAATTGTCGCCACGATGCGATAGAGGCCGCTCTTTTTAGTGAATTCGATTTCCACCTTCCGCGGTAGATGGTCCTTTTGACTGATCCACAACAGAGCTTTGGCTTTGATCTTTTTTCGCAATTTTCCTTCGGTTTGCAATTGAACGACGTAACAGGGAACTCCCCCCATGGTTTGTACACCCTGCACCGTCGCTTTCGTCTCCCACCAGATGGCCAAAGGAGAGAGGGGAACCCGCAACGTCCGCGTCGCATGGCCGCCTTTCATGGCGGCGGATTCGTGCCGGGGCGAGGTCGCCGAAACAGCCAGGGTTTGCTTCACAGAGACCGGTGTCGAATTTCCACCGGCACTCTTCCACAACGGCAGACCGGCCCGTGCCAGAAAAACAGTTTTCTCCGCTGGAAGGTACAACCACAAATTCTTTCGATACACTCCGCTGATCTTTCCCTTGGCCGTCTGAACGTTGAATCGAAACATGGCTGGTTTGAGCCACGCGATGCGGGCGTTCAGCCACTGCGCGGAACTCTTCTTCGGTGGAGTGATCTTCACCTTGACAAGGCCGTCCACGGCACGGTATGTATGGGTATGGTTAGGGTTGGCCAGTTGCAGACAGGTATGATAACTTTGCCAGAGGATTGCGTAGGGTCGCGCGAACTGGAAATAAAGAATGGCGACGCCGATAATGATGATTCCAACCGCGGACAATCCAATGAGTATCTTCTTCTGTTTCATTTCCGAGGATTCCTCGAAGATTTCTGCGCTATTTAGACGCTTGTTTATTCTATTCAACCAGACGATTGCGTGTCAATCCGTAATGAAGAGCCGGCCATATTTTATGTCGGGCAGCCGTGTGGCATATCACGTGGCCATCATTTTCTGAAACAGGCGGACCAGGGATGAATAAATCCGCAGCCAATCTGGTCCGTACACTCCTGCTGGCGGCGACTGTCGGGCTGACCAGCTCGTGCGGGGCCGCGGTGCGGCACAACACCGCGACGGTAAAATCTGTTCTCCTGACCAGTCCGGCGTTCAAAAACGGCCGGTGGATGCCGCAACGATACACCATCGCCGGCGCCGATATTTCACCGCCGTTGGCGTGGGGATCCGTTCCCCGATCCACGCGATCCATCCTGATCGAAATGATTGACCCCGACGCTCCCCGCCCGGCGCCGTTCACGCACTGGCTGATCTTCAACATTCCTCCCGGCATGGGACGGTTGCCGGCGGGCATCGCCCGCCGCGGCCATCTGCGTGCGCCGCCGGGCGCTCGGCAGGGAACCAATTCCTTCGGTTTCATCGGATATGGCGGCCCGGCGCCGCCGCCCGGCCCGGCGCATCACTACCATATACAAATTTACGCATTGGATGAGTTGCTCTCGCTTCCCGCGGGCATCCGCGCCGCGGCTCTGCATCAGGCCATTCGCGGTCATATTCTAGCGCGGGGGACTCTTATCGTCCGTTGGGGCCGATAATTGACACCATTGACAAAAACCGCGGCGGAACCAACAATTGACGTTACGGGGAGGACGAGCTGGTTTCTCCTAATATAAGGAGGCGTCCGGCCATGAGTCAAGCCAGAGGAATTTCACAAAAGGTTTGCTGTTTGCTCACGGCGTGCGTGTTACTGGCGGGTTGCAGTCAGAATCACCAAGCCCTGCTGTCGCCGGCGATCAATCCGCCGATTGCGGACGTTCCCGTCCCCTCCGGTTTCCGGATCGATCTGAGTCGCTCGCAGGCGACGGTGGTTCCCAATTCCAACCTGCGCATGGTAAACCAATTTTACAAAGGATCGGACCCGCGGCTTTCGGTCGCCCGCTTTTTCATGCACTACATGCCAACGGATGGCTGGAATATGCTCCAGGAGACGCAAGGCCCGCAAGGCATTATCCTATCCTTTAAAAATAAGAAGAACCGGGAAAATTGCACCGTGACCGTCAAGCGCGGCTGGTTCCATACGCACCTCTATATTGTCATCGCCCCGGGCGGCCGGGCCGGGGCGGCAACGACGCCGAGCGCCGCCGCACCGCCATAAGGAAGCCGCGCCGATGCCCGCCAAAAGGCCTACGCATATACATGAATGGATGGATGAGCCGGACGTGGATCGCCGGGAACTCGCCCGCGCTTTGGCGTGCATTCGTTGGGTCAACCGCCGGCTCGGCGGAACGGGAGCGGTGCTCGGTCATCTGCGGCGCTGGTCCACCCGCTGGCCGCGGACCGGCGGCCCCGTCCGCATTCTGGACGTGGCCACCGGCTCAGCCGATATTCCCGCGGCGGTGCTCCGGTGGGCGCGGCGCGGCGGGCGGCACGTTGAAGTGATCGGGTTGGACCGGCATCCGACCACCCTGGCCATCGCCCGCGATTGGACGCGAAAGACCCCGGGATTAACTCTTGTGCGCGGTGATGCGCTGCGCCTGCCGGTGGCAGACGCAAGCGTGGATTATGCCACGTGCAGTATGTTTCTGCATCACCTGGACGACGCCGCCGCGCTGGCGGTGTTGCGGGAGATGCTGCGTGTGAGCCGGCGGGGCGTAATCGTCAACGACCTGCTGCGATCGCGATGGGCCAAGGCATGCATTGGCGTGCTGACGCTGTTTTCCGGATCAATGGCCCACCACGATGGCCGTATTTCGGTGGCCAAGGGTTGGACGTCCGGTGAAGCGCGGGGATGGGCGATCGCTCTGCAAAATCCATGGCTCCGCTGGCAATCCCATCCGTTCGCCCGCTTCACCCTGGCGGGAGAAAGGCCGGACGCATCCGGGTCTTCCGGGGAATGGCGCCGGCTGCTGACCCCCGAGCAATATCGTATCACCCGTGAGGCCGGTACCGAGCAGGCCTTTACCGGCGAATACTGGAATACCAAAACGCCGGGGGTGTACCGTTGCGTTTGTTGCGGGATGGATTTGTTCCGATCACAGGAAAAATTTGATTCGGACACCGGCTGGCCGAGTTTCCGGCAACCGATCTTACCAGCCGCCATCACAGAGCTTGTCGATTGCCGGCATGAAATGGTCCGCCACGAGGTCAAATGCTCCCGCTGCGGCGCCCACCTTGGGCATGTGTTTGACGATGGCCCGCCGCCGGAACATCGCCGCTATTGCATCAATTCAGCGTCGCTAAAGCTTGTGCCGGATTGAAATGCCACGCGCCGAGGCGCCGATTATGGCGCCACTGGGGACTGCGTCCGATAGCCGAACAAACCGCGCTTTTTGATGATTTGGGCCACCTCCGGCGGCACCATGGCATCCCAGGAGTCGTCGCCCCGTTTTATTTTTTCCAGGACATCGCGGGAAAAAATCGTCAAGTAGTCCTGGTTGTAATTTTCAAGCTGCCGGATGAAGCCGCGATCAACGAGGTACCCATACAATTTGCGCAGTCCGGGCGCCGCTTCAAAGTTATCAACCCTGGTGAGCTTGCCGTTGTCCGGGGAGCGCAGGGGATAGACGTAGATTCTGTGGTCATTTTTAAACAAGCGCCCGAACGATTCCAGGATGCCCCCGTCGAGATCGGAATAATATTTCTCGTCAAAAATATCGCCGAGGCTTGCCGCCCCCATCACGATTCCCACCGGCATCCTGGTGTAACGCGACAGGTAGCCGGCCAGGCGGTAGAACTCAAAATAATTGGAGATCAGCACCGTTTTTCCGCAGGCCGATAGTATGTCGGCCCGGGCGAGAAAGTCGCGCAGGTCAATCCCCCCCGCGGCGCACAGATTCCGCATCGTGATTTCCATCAATTCAACCGGTTCCCCGGCGCCGCGTCCGATATCGGCGATGAATTGTTTGCGGGCACAATTTATCATATCGATGGTTACATGCGTTACCGGTCGAAAGCTGCCCCGCTCAACCAGGATCGGTTGGTGGTGCAGCACCTCGGAGGGCTGGAGCACCTCGCCGGAGGGAGCGAACATGGCCGCGTCGCTAAGTCCCCGTTCGACCAGCCGCAGGCTCATGATGCGGTTATCCACATGCCGGAACTCAATGCCGGAGAATTCAATCATATCGATTTCAATGCGCTCGCGGGATAAACCGTCCAGAAGCGATGCGAGCAGCACTTCCGGTTCGTGGTGATGAAAAAAAGCGCCATAAAGCAGATTAACGCCCATGATTCCCAGCGCTTCCTGCTGCTGGGCGTTCTGCCGGTCCAACATGCGCACATGCAGGATAATCTGGCTGTTTTCGTCGCGCGGATGCGCCTGAAACTTCACACCCATCCAGCCGCGGCCATTCTTGTTGCTTTGGTAACCGCCCACGGCGACGGTATCGGCGAAGACAAAGAACGACGTGGTGTCGCCGCGCGCTTCCGCCAGCCGGCTCAGATTCAACTTGTACTCGTAATCGAGCATGCTCTGGAGGCGGGGGCGGCTCACGTAGCGTTCGCATTTGCCGTAAATGGCGTCGCTCACCGACATATCGTAAGCGCTGATGCTCTTGGCAATGGTTCCGGCGGCGCCGCCGGCGCGAAAAAACCGGCGCACCACTTCCTGTCCAGCGCCGATTTCGGCGAATGTTCCATAGCGGCGACGGTCCAGATTAATTTCCAGCGCTTTGCGCGTGGCATCGAGAGGCTCGCGACCGCCGGGAGAGTTGCTGATTACCGCGGCCATACAAAGCTCCGCCAATATTTCCGTGACACTCCATTATGTTATAAAGAGTCTCCGGTGAAAACAATTTCGTCGCAGGCCCGATTTCCCAGCCAAGCGCCGCAGTGGCGGCCAAGCCACCTTTCGGATAACATATAGGGTTTATGATCCGCTCCTTCGAAATCAACAACTTCAAGACCTTCGAGAACCTGGCGCTGGACGGACTCGGAGCGTTTACACTGATGGGCGGGCGTAACAATGTCGGCAAGACTTGTTGGCTCGAGGCCGCCTTTCTGTTTTGCGATCAACTCAACCCGGAACTACTCTTAAAACCGATGAGCTGGCGGGGACTTCAGGTCATTTCCGGACCGGATTCGGTCTTCGCTTCCTCATTTTTTCGTTACCGCACCACGCGGCCGATCCGCCTGACGGCAATCGATGAAACGGGAAGCGGCGGTCTGGAAATTATTCTGGATTCCGCCAACAACACGCGGCGCATCGTGTTCAGCGAGAACAATCCGGCGCCGAAAAATCCTCCGCCGTCTGCGCCGCCGCCCCCCGGCCCGGCGGGCGTCGCCTTCGAACCGGTCTTGCATTTGCGGTATCTGCACGATAACAAGCTCACCAATACCGCGGATATTGTGAGTCGAAACGGTCAGTTGGAGATTCGCTTTAACACGCCGCCGCCTCGGCTCAATCCCACCTTTTATCTGCAGGCGCGAACGCTGGGCAACCCTAAAATCGACGCGGACCGTTATGGCGAACTGGAGATTCTCCAACAGACCGATATGGTGTTGGACTTTGTCCGCGTGGTTGATCCGCGAATTAAAAGTCTTTCTTCCATTCATGTGGGAGGAGCGGGTCTGATCCACGCGGATATCGGCTGGGGGAGAAAGATTCCCATCAATTTTCTCGGCGAAGGGGCGGGTCGGCTTTTATCGATCATCCTGGCCATGGCCTTCGCGCGCAACGGAATCGTGCTGGTGGATGAACTCGATAACGGCCTGCATGACTCCGTCCTGGCGGCGGTTACGGCCAAACTGATGGCGGCGGCGGATCATTTTAATTGCCAGTTGATCGCCACCACGCACAGCGAGGCGCTGCTGCGCGGAGCCACGCAGAGCCTCCAGGATCAGACACGCCCCGATTTCGTATATTTCCATTTTGCGCCTGGCGACAACGGCCCGGTCGCCCGGCGTTATTCGTTCCGTGATCTACCGGGCCT
>JAJZKJ010000073.1 GCA_021804195.1 Acidobacteriota bacterium | reverse complement strand
TTTGGCGTCCCCGACGGGATTTGAACCCGTGTTACCGCCGTGAAAGGGCGATGTCCTGGGCCGGGCTAGACGACGGGGACGCGGGGCGGGCGCCCGCCGAAGGCCTGGCACCGCAAGACGCGCATTTCTAATATTTTACCAAATCCGGGCCGTCTGGCCCAGCGCAGCGGGAATGAGGCAAATACATCCCTCCCTCCAGCCCTGCCGCCGATCTATGCGCCCTGGCCGCGGCGGGCCTTGCCTGCTGGGCTTGCATGCGCACTCAGCGGAATTGACGCAGTTTCAGTACCGCGCCTCGAATTTCCTTAGCTCCCGTTCCAGCCGCCATTCCAGCCGGGCTTTGGGACTGGATTTTAAAAAGGCAGCGCAGGCCGGCGCGGGCCGGCGGGCGCCCAGACGGCCAGGGGCACAGGCGGCGATGGGATGAAATACTTCCGGCTTGCGCCAAAGGCTGCGCCCGGGAATGAAGGCGTAATCGAGACTATTGCGGATCATCTGCTTCAGCGCCGGATAGCCAAGATGATAGGTCAGCTCGGCACGCAGAAACTGACGGGAAATATCGCTGCGCGCCACTCCCTGATCGTCGGTGGCGAGAGCCACCGGCACGCGGTAGCGCAGGTACACGGGCAAAGGATGGAACGGGCCCTGGATTCCGAGGATATCGGCGTTGCTGGTGAGGCAGATCTCAACCAGTATGTTTTTGCGCCGCATTTCCCGCAGCAGTTGAAAGGGATGGCGCTCGTGCATGATGTCCACGCCGTGGCCAATGCGGCTGGCATGGCCGATTTCGATGGAATCGCGGATGTGATAGCGCAAATAACGCGGCCGCACCAGTTGCGGATAGAGTTCGCCGGCGTGAAGCGAAATCCTGACCTGAGGATAGAGCCGGTGCAGGTATTGCAGCATATGCATTTGCAGCATAAAGTCATGCAGCGCGACATAGCCGTCTTCCGGCGCGACCAGATTCAGCCCGACCACCCATGGATTTTTGCGCGCCAGCGCGAAGCCGGTGAGGAACTGGGCGAAGACCGCGCCCGGCGGCAGGGCGCGGATGGCCTGATACAGAAAGCGCACCGTGACGCGGCAGCCGGGCTTGGCCCGGGGCGTGCCGCAGGCCAGATCCTGGCGCATGCGCGCTTCGCCGCGGGCGATGCGGGCCTGGGCGAAACTCACCGCCCGCGCCAGCCCGGCGCGCGCGAGCCGGCGGCGCATCAGCGCGAAATCGGGCGTCCAGGGCACGCTTTCGCCGATGTGGGCCGCGGTGTCGCGGTCGAGCGTCTCCATCAGCTCGAGATAGATCAGATTCTGCCGGGCGCTGCGTTCGGCCACCTGCGCCAGCATGTCCCCCATGTGTCCGCGCTCGGCCAGGCTGTATTTGCCGAAGGTGGCGAAGAAATGGTCGTGACCCGATTCGATGGCCGGATGCCAGCCCAGCATGGACCAGGCATCGAGCAGACGGGTGTAGAAAGAGCTGTCGTGCAGCGCCTGTGACGCCAACCGGTCGCCCTTCTGGCAGGGCGGGCGGTAGAGCTTTTCACTGTGCCGGGCCACGCAGTCGCCGGCTTCCGCCGCCCAGTGAATATAGCTTTCGGCATAAACCGCGCCGGAAAGATGGTCGTGCAGATCGCCGCCCTTGGGCAAGCGGCGGAAAAACGGAATCAGCATTTCGGGCTGCTTCGCGATCGAGCGCAGGTAAAGGGCGGTGCGCTGGGTGGGCGTTAAACGCGGAGCGGGAGGTTTTTTTTGGCCAAGGGCCACGGCCCGGAATAAAAAAAAGACGATGATGGCAAATGCCACGCCGAAGGAACGCCGCATAGGATCTCTCCACATTTGTAATGGAGAGCATTGTAGCTGATTCCACGCCGCCGGCGCGGGAAGCGGCACAGCCGCTTTTTTTTAGTGGTTTGCGCCGCTTAGAACCTGTCTCATCAAGCCGTGTGGATTGCAGTTCACGCCATGCATGCGGCTTTTCTTTCGCTCGGGCCCACCCCGCGGAATTGTTTCGCTGGAAAAGCCGCAAACCTACCCTGATCTAATGGCACGCACCATTGATGAGACAGGCTCTAGTCCGCCAGCGCGCGGAGCGCGGCCAGCACGGTTTCACGATTGCCGGTTGGTTTTACCCCGCGCCAGGCCTGCGCGAGCCGGCCTTGGGCATCAAGCAGGAAGATGCTGCGGTCCACTCCCAGAAAGCTGCGGCCATAGAGCAGTTTATTTTTCATGGCGCCCAGGGCTTCGCAGCGGCTTTTATCAGAATCGGAGAGCAGCGAGAAGGGCAGTTTTTCAGCGGTCTGGAATTTTTTCAGCTCCGGCGGAGCGTCGGGGCTCATGCCCAGCACCACGGCGCGCAGTTTTTGGAATTCCGGAAAGGCGCCGCGAAACTCGCGCGCTTCCTTGATTCAACCCGGCGTATTGGCGCGGGGAAACAGAAACAGCACCACCGGCCGGCCGTGGAAATCACTCAAATCCACGCCCTGGCCGTCCTGATCGAGGGCGCGAAACCGGACTTGATCGCCGAGGTTCATGGCTTTATTTTACGTCTTTACCGCCGGCCAGCCGGGAGGCAAAAAACCTTTCCGCCGCCGCGTAGGCCTTGAGCCAGCTTTTCCAGCGCAGAAACATATGCACTTCATCGGGCAGCACCAGGGTCTGGAACGGCACATGATGCTGCCGCAGGCGCACGGCCAGATCCACGGATTGATTAAAGGGAACTTCGCGATCGTCATCGCCCTGAATCAGCAGCACGGGCGAGCGCCAACCACACATCGAGGCATCGGGAGAGGAGCGCCAGGCCAGGCGCCGGGCGGCCTTCAGGTCGGGAACCTGACGCCAGGGGGCGGGCAGATTCAGCATGGCGGCCCAGTCATGCACGCCATGCATGTCCACGCCGGCGGCAAACAGATTCGAATTGCGGGCCAGCCCCAGCGCGGTCAGATAGCCTCCCCACGACCCGCCCCAGAGGCCGATGGCGCGCGGGTTGACGCCCGGCCGGCGGGCGAGAAATTTTCCCGCCGCGACGATGTCCTGATATTCCGAGGCGCCGCGCCAGCCGTAATGCGGCGGATGACGAAACGCCCAGCCGTACATGATGCCGCCGCGATAGTTGACCGACAACACCTCAAAGCCGCGCAGCGCCAGAAACTGGTTTTCGGCATAGGCATAGAAGTAATAGCGCATGGGGTTCCAGCCCGGCATCATCTGCCGCATGGGCCCGCCATGGATATAGACAATGCCGGCGCGCGGCCGCTTTCCGCCCCGCGGCACGAATAACTGGCCATGCAGGCGCAGCCCGTCGAGGCTGGCAAAGCTGACGTCACGCGGGATGATCAGCCGGCGCCGGGGAAATGCCGCGGGAATCACGCGCCGGGCCAAAGCCCGCGCGCCATGCGAAGTCCATAGATACGGCAGACTGGGCAGGCGCGGGCCCGCGCCGATATAGACAATGGCGCCGCCCCCGGCTTCCACCGGCGTCCATTGCAGATGGCGCCCGCGGGTCAGAGCCTCGGGCGCGCCTGGCATGCCCTGGCCGGCAACCCGCACTCGCCAGATGTGGCGGCGCTGCAGATCGTTCTGGTTCGAAGAATAGAGCAGCCAATGGCCGTTTGGCGAGGCGCTGACATCTTTGACATCAAACCGCCCCGGCGTCAGGCACTGGGCCGCGCCTCCCTGGGCGGCGATCGCATAGAGATGCAGCCATCCGCCGCGCCAGGAAGAAAAGCTGATGCGGCCGCCGGCCAGAAAACGAAACGCCTCCGCCTCGGTCTGCTGGGGCAGCCAGTCCCGCGGCCGTCCGCCGCTCGACCAGATGCGATGCGCGGTCAGCGTGCGGGGATTGCCGACCCAGATGCTCCAGGGATGCGGAGCAATGGGGATGATGGGCCGCACCAGGGTCTCGCCTGGTTGGCGGATAAAAGCCAGATAACGCCCGTGGGGCGACCAGCGCGGCAGCGTGTCGCGGTCAAAATTGGGCGCCAGATAGCGGAGATGACTGGCGCCCAGCCGGTAGAGCACGATGAAGCTGTGGCTGCCGCGATCGGAGACAAAGGCGAGCTGGCGGCTGCCGGGCGACCAGCGCGGCTCTATGCTGTGCCCGCGCAGCCAGGCCAGTTTTCGAGCCGGCTTTTGAGATTTTAAATTCGCCAGCCAGATCGCGCCACGCGCCGCCCAGGCGGCATATTTTCCATTAGGAGAAATTTCAATGTCCTCACAGCCGCTTCCGGTGCAACCCATGGCGCCCAACCGGCGCGGCGCGCCGCCCGAAAGCGGCGCCAGCCAGACATTTTGCGCGGGAGGATGAATATTGTGGCTGGGATCGGCAATCTGTCCCGAGGCATTGCGCTCGTCCCCACGGGCATAGACCACGAAGCGGCCATCGGGCGTGAGCCGCGGGCTGTAAATGCCGACGCCATTGTCGCCGGTGTAATGGGTGACCGGAAAGGCGTGAAATTCCGGGCCGCGCGCCGCCCAGATGTTGCGCACGCCATCAAGCGTGAACAGCCAGGCCACGACGGGCGCTTGCCGGGCCGCGGTTAAATCATCGGCCAGCGGCGCCGACATGATGCGGCGCAACAGCGGTGGAATGCGCACCCTGGGCGTACGCGGAGGCGGTGCGGCTAATAGTGTGGAAGCGGCCGCAAGACAGAGCAGGCTGGCGATCGCGACCCGCCCGCGAGAAGACAAAATCAGACGGCGCATAAGCCTGATCATAATGGGGAAACGTCCCGGACGCAGGCGGAGGGCAAAATATGGCTCATGAATGAAAAATTACGGATTACACCCCGCCGCGGCTGGGAGCAGCCATAATATGGTGAAAGCGGCGGGGCCACTTTTTTGCTTCGCCATTCCATGGCATGACCCCCTATCTTTATGTCGTGAGTGCCTGGCCGGAACGCGCGGCCGCCGATCGGCTGGCCGAGGCGGCGATCGCGGCCCGCCTGGCCGCCTGCGCGCAGATATCGGGTCCGGTCGCCAGCCGTTACCGCTGGCAGGGGAAGATTGAAGCCGCCGAGGAATGGATTTGTATTTTAAAATCCCGCGCGGATCTTTTCCCCGAACTGGAAAAATGCATTCGCGAGCACCACTCCTATGCGGCGCCGGAAATCATCGCTCTGCCGATCACGCTGGGCTCGGCGGCGTATCTGGACTGGATGGATCAGGAACTGTTACCGTGCAACGATAACGCGTGAGGCTCATCCGGGCTCGCCGGTCGAGCTGTTTTGCGGAGTATTGTTGTTGTTATTTCCGCTACTGCCGCCGCCGTTATTGCCATTGGCGGGCGGCGCGGCGGGCGCCAGCGGATTTGCCACGGTATTGATCACCGTGGTGGGCACCGTCGTGATAGCGCTCGAGGTTACGCTCACGGAATTGCCGGCATTCAAGGTTTGCGTCTGATTGCCGGTACTCGTGGTGCTGATGTTCTGCACATTGGCGGTGCCGCTGTTTTGTTGCACCAGGGTCTGATTGCAGCCATTGGCCACCACGGTGACATTGGTCTGGCTATTGGTGGGCTGCACCACGCTGTTGCAGGTGGCTACGGGAATTTGCCCTTGCACCTGGGCATAGCCGGTATTCAGATTGACTTGCGGTCCGTTGGCCGAGCTGACAATGGTGGAATTGGACTGATGTCCGATCTGCACCACCCCGCCCTGGGGTGAAGTGCCCACCAGTGTGATCGAGCCACCGGAACTGGTTTGCACCTGCTCGCCCGGCATGACCGCCGTGCCCGGCAGTACGGATTGCCCCTGAACGGTTGCGCCCTGCGAATTGTTGCCCACAATGAACCCGCTATTCGCGGCATTGTTGCCGCCCTGCTGCGCGGCCGCGGCCAGGCTCAAAAGACCGATTACGCCCCAGGCGAAAATCCAGTTACGACGCATATGCGGCATGGTCCCACCTCAATCCAGAATTTCTTGCCGATGGAATCAGGGGGAAATAGATTCCACCTACTAATAATTCACACTATATCACAGTCATTACTATTCCTGCTCATTCGCCCAGGAAACCTTTTATATTCTACGGTTTGCCCGAACTGGAACTTGTAGTGGCCGCAGTGCTGAGCAAAACCCCCAGTGTGGTCGCGGTTGCGGTGGTTAATACTGAAATTGCCAGTTGCAGGCCATTGAGAGCCACGGTTTTGAAGGTGCTGTTGGGCACATAGAGCACATCGTTGCGGCGCAAGGGGATGTCTTCGGCCCGGCGCTGCAGAATGCGGTTCATGGGCACCGGAATCACGATGACTTTGCCGTCCACGGATCGCACGATCACCGAACTGTCGGGCGAGGCCGTGGGCAGCCAGCCGCCGGTCAGCGCGATCAGCCGCAGCGCGGTCAGGTGCTGGGAATTGCTCATGGGAAATGCGCCCTGTCTGCGCACATCGCCAACGGCATAGACCTGCGAGGGGTAGGTAATGCGGACATCTTCGCCGCCGGTTAGCTCGGGGTTGTATTTGGCTTTATTTGAAAATAAAACCTTCTGCAGCGGCAATTGCACCGTCGAAAAACTGCCATCTGGATTCCGCGAGGTAATGACCACCCAGTTTCCCGGCGATACTCCGGGTCCGCTGGCGTTCGTGAGCGCCTGCCGCAGGGGTATGGGATGAATGGCTTGAATCGTGATCGGCTGCCGCACATCTCCCAGCACGACAATGGGCCGGGATTTAACCGAGCCGACGGTGATGGAGACCTTTGGGTTGATGGCCAGCTTCTGGGCGACGAGCGACCGGGCCACCAGAGGAATAATCTGGGCCACCGATTTGCCGGCCACCTGAATCGCCTGGGTTCCGTAAGGCAGGTAGATATTGCCGTGCGTATCCACCTGCAGCGGTCCGCTCAGCTCGGGTGAACTGAAGACCGTGAGCTCCAGAATATCGCCCGGACCCACGCGATAACCGCCGCCGATACCTTCGCCCGTCCCCGCCGTGCCCACGGCGGACTGGCCCAGACCGGCGATGGCCAGACAGGCGCACAGCCAGCAGCAGAGCCAAAGCGGCGCGGCCGCTTTTCGAATTGGTCGCAAGAGTTTCATCGGTGAGCCGCTGACGCACAGATTAGCACCGGCGGCAGGCGGAAATGGCGCAAAAATGCGCGCAATTCATTGTCATACCATGTTACCGGCAAGCGCCGGCGCAGGCTGGCGCCAGCCAAAACTGTAATTTGTATCACGGGCGTAGCCGGCATCCGCCACCAACTGGCAAGCCATAACCGTAAGGGATTGCCTTCGCAATGCCCCTTCCAGCATTGAACGCTGGCCACCAGCCAGCGCCGCCGGGCGCCATCCAGCACGGCTACATTCCAGTCAGCATGGCCGGCGCGCATGGGCAGACGCTGGCTGCTTTGCCAGCGCACCTGATCGCCCCGCACCCGGTAGCTCTGAAGCCAGGGGTGAGTGGCGCGGCTGCCCAGTCCATAAGTCAGCTCCATGCGGCGGCGGGAACCGGAGTCCTGGTAGAAGGCAGAAATATCCATGCCACCCATCAATCGGGCCTGGCGTGGGCCGAGGCTATGGTAAGGCCCGATGACAGCCGGCATGGCCAGATTCAGGCATGCCGACTGAGCCGCATAAGCCCGATCGGGCGCGGCTGGAGCTGTGCGCCAGAGCCACAGTGCCGCCAGCAGACTCAACAGGCCCGCCCAGCGTGCCCAGATCAAACCTCGCGATCGCGGATTTAGATTCATACCGGACCACCCCCGCGAGCCACCCGGGCCTGTTCCTTGCCGGCAGAAGTTGAGTTTTTATACCGCAGAATCCAATATCCCAGTGCTACCACGCCGGCCACAAACACCAGCCCGCCCAGTCCATGGTCCACCTGCGGCTCGTAGGCACTGATGCGGGGCCAATGCCCGGCCAGGTCGTGAAAAAATACCAGCCCCGCCAGACGTAAAAAATTCAGGCCATAGGCCAAACCCAGCGCGGAGGCGAGCAGCAGCGGCATGCGCCGCCAGGGCCAATGGCGCCAATAGCCCGCCGTCAGAGCCAGATAGAACATGGCCGTGGCACTGCGCAAACCATTGCAACTGGCGGCAATATACATGGTTTCCCCGCTGGCAAATACCAGGCTGAAACCCTGGCGCCGGGGCACCATGCCCAAGCCACGGGCCAGCAGTTCCGCCGCGTGCGTGGCCCAGCCTTGTAAACGGGCATCGAATAATGCGGTGAGAAAGACCGGAACCGGGTTCACAAACAATAACAGGGTTAACCCGAACCAGGAGGCCCGCCAGGCGGCCCATCCCCCGATCAGGATCACCGCGCCGCTGACATAGGCGGCGAGGACCAGCCCCACCGGTAATTGCAGTCCGTGCGCCGCGCCCAGCGCAGCCAGCATCAGGGCCC
This sequence comes from Acidobacteriota bacterium, assembly GCA_021804195.1. Next base: position 354 of record JAJZKJ010000073.1, on the reverse strand, counting down.
ATCCCGCCCCATTTGCCGTCCAGGTTGGGCGGGAGAAGGGCATACCGGCCGCCTGGTCATCCGAAGGCTGATGCCAGGCGCGCCAGCAAAAATAAATGCTGGCCAGAGGAATGAAAATCCCGATCGAGCGCAATCCGCTGGAAGTCCAGCGCCACCCTATGTACTGAAGCTGCGCCCGCAGACCCAGCCAGAGAATGACTCCCGCCAGGGCCACGCTGCACAGCATTTCGAGCTTATACGGCTGCACCTTCATTTTTTATTGCGATTTGGGGTCCCGGAATCTATGCGAAGCTTATCCCCTGGGTTCAATGTTATTCCCCCTCGCCGGTGCCTTTCTCCCGCCCAACCTGGACG
>JAJZKJ010000072.1 GCA_021804195.1 Acidobacteriota bacterium | reverse complement strand
GCGACGCTTTGGTTCGCGCCGGCGCCCGGAACGGGCGCGGCTGCATTTGCCGGCGCGGGGCTGCCGCCGGGGGCGGGGCCGGCCGGCGGGGGCGCCGCGCTGGCGGGCTGAAAGTTCCGCAGCGCCCGTGTCATCTCTCCCGCCAGCCGGTCCAGCGCCTTGCGCGTGGCTTCGCCCAATGCCGAGTTCTGAAAGCCGGCGCTCTGCATGTTGATTGTTCCGTAGTTGCTGCTGTCGAGGTTGGGGTCAAAGTGCGACTTGGACTGTTTGCCGCGCGCGCGCAGGGTGGCGATCTTCACCCCGCGGTTCACGTCCACCAGGTCAATCTGCAGCAGCACCGTGACGCTGATTTTGTTGCGGTTGCCGCCCACCTGTATGCCATGAAAACCAAAACCGCCGAAGCTGCCCTGTGAGGTTTTGACCGAGCCGGAAAGCAGCGTGCCGATCGCCACCACATCCGCGCCCGCCTGCTGCCCCAGCGCCGCCGCGCTGGCGATATCCACCGCCTGCCCCGGCGGCAGACCCTGCAATTGGCGCGGGGCCAACTGCGTCTTATCCAGCAGTACGCTCTGCAGCATCCCCGGCAGCACGCTGGCCAACTGCCCCAGGTCGGCATTGCCGCTCACATCCTGAAAGGGCAGAATGCCCACGCTGGCACTGGGCTGGCCGCCCGATTGCGCGATCAGCCTCGGCAGGCCCGCCCCGGTCATTACGAACAGCGCCAGCAACAGTGCGTACCCGCGCCGGAAGCTCTGTTTGGGTTGTTTCTTGATTCCCGCCATGTTGGTTTTCCGCCTTTCCTGTCTGATGGGTTCTTCCGGTCCGGCCCGGTTTTTTCCTAGCGTTTAAATCCCGGCCCTGAATATCCCTCGCCATTGATCTTCTCGGCGTGCCGTAAGTCTTGCCCTGCGGCGATATAGTAAAAATCGCCGTTGAACTTCGGATTGCCGATAAAGGCAAATGCCGGCAGCCCGGCATGGCGCGGGGTCGCAACGATCAGGCAATCCTGGCCGATCAGCGTCAGCTTGTATTGGTAATTTCTGTCCTCAGCCGGATTCCGGTTCAGCCCGATTACCCCGCCGCCGGCCTTGATGCCGGCGACCAGTTCGCGCAATGTGCAAAGCCGGCCCGGGCCGCCAAAAAATTTGTCGGCGCATTGGCCTTCCTCATCGGCCAGGTTGGCGACGAACAGAAACGCCACCGCCGCCGGACCATGCAGCGCCAGCCGGCGCTGGCCAATCTGAAGCGGATCGAGTTTCGTCCCGTACGGCATCCGCACGCCGGGCGCCTGCGCCGCCAGGCATGCGCTCACGATCGCTCCCAGAACGGCCCGCCCGAGTTTGGCTTTTCGACTTTCTCGCATGCTGTTCCTCGCCTGCATTCCGGCCTGAAAGCGGCCGCGCCGCGGCTTTCAGTGCGGAAACCCGGGCATTCCACCGCAATGCGCCGGCGGCACGAACAACGAGGCCGCGGGCGGGGTTAGATGGATGTGTTCATAGGTCACCGTCACGGTGCGTCCGTTTTGCACGGTCGTAAGTTTCACGGGAAAGTTATGCAATGACTTGGCGGCATAGACATCAATCGTCTGCTTCTTCCCTTGCTGGCTGTACGTCACCCGGCTATGCTCGCAGGCATAGGTTTTGCCGTCTCCGGTGGTCACCGTCGCGGGCCCTAAATCAACCGTTTTGGCATGATTCTGCTGGGCTTGCGCCAGCATGCCTCCCGGCGGCAGATTGGGCAGAGCGTGTTTCATGCACATCTGGGGCAGCATCATGTACGCGGTGCGGGTATTGAGATTAATGAGCTCGGTCATGGTATGGCCCGGTATGGCGATTTGGGATCGCCACATCGCCCCGCGTTTGGCAATCGCCATCCGCTGCGTGGCGCCGCCTTTCAGATGTATGACCATCACGGCGGAATAATCGGCCGGACCGAAAGGCGTGGCCGGGGTTTGCGCCGCCAGCCCGCCGGCCAGCAGGCACATGCAGAGCAGCCATTTTTGTGAATGAGACAATGCAGTCATAAATCATTTCTCCTTGAGACCATGGTCACAACTGAGGTCGAATGAAGCGGGCGCGGACCGGATCAACGGCTGGCCGGGCAGGGGCGCGCGCATCTCAATTTCGACCCAGCCGCGATACTTTCTCCATAGCGTCCAGGTAAATCGCACCGGCTGCTGGTTCGTATGGAAGAGAAATCGCACAAACTGCCATGGCCCTCGGCCGCCGTCGCTGCGTAAAAAGCGATAACTTACGGTCGCCGGCTGGCGCGCCGGCGCGGGAATGGCGCCCTGAAAATTCACCACCACGGGAAAGTGTGGCGCCCGGCAAAACCCCGCCGGTATGGAAGCCTTCAGCCAGGCCGGGCGCACATGGGCGCTGGCTGTTTGCGCCCCAACCGGCCGCCGGCTGCCGCTGTTGTGCCGCGGCCATGGCCGCGCGCCTCCGGGAGGACAACTCAGCCGGAAACCGGCCGGTCTGCTGCGGACCGGCGGCTGGCCCGGCGGGAGCAGAACCGCAACCTCTTCCCAGCCGGTGCGCGGCGGCCACCAGCCATTCGTTCCCGGTTGCAGGGTCCAGATATCACTGGCCTGAAAAGTCTGGGCTGCGCCGGTTGTGGTGAAAAATCGGGTCTGGGTGGCGCTTTGTGACCCATCGCTGCGGAGAAAATAATAGGAAATCGCGTACTGCGTGGGCCGGGGCTGGCCCGCGGCGGGTGTTGGCATCGTGATCCGCACCCAGCCGTTAAACCGCACCACCGCCGCCGACCTGGGACAGTAACCAGGAGCAATCACCGGCTGCCCGATCCAGGCCTGGCGCGCCTGGCCTTTGGCCCGTGCCGGCCATAGGCTGAACAGGCTCAGCGCCAGCAGAGCCATGCCGCCCTGCCGGTATGGGTTGAATTTGGATTTCGTCTTCACGCCAGCCACGCAGTTGATTGCGAGGGCCAGCATGCCTGGCGAACCGCGGGAGCGTCAATGGACGGCGGCTGAACTGTATCTGAACCGTGGCTGAACCCACATGCGAGGTTAATTCCAGCCACGCCTGACTATGAATACGGCCGCGCCGGTGATTGCTTTTAAGTCCCTATGGATGAATACTATGGCTTGTTTAACTGCAATATCGCGTCCTCTGATATTATCTGCCGGATAGCCAACAGGTGCGATCCATGCGCTTCGGTGACTTTGAATACGACCCACGTAACAGCGAGCTGTGCCGCGCCGGCCAGCGGGTTCATTTGCAGGAGCTGCCTCGCCGGTTACTGGGGCTGTTGCTCGAACACCCCGGCAGTATTCTCCCACGCGAAGAAATCCAGCGCTGCCTCTGGCCGGAAACCAATTTTCTGGATTTTGAAGATGGCCTGAATACCGCCATACGTAAACTGCGCCAGGCTTTAAATGACGATCCCCTGCATCCGCACTATATCGAAACGGTTCGGCATCGCGGCTATCGCTGGTTGATGCCGGTAGAGATCGCCGAACCGGACTCTACCGTGGCGGATAGCATCGTCTCTCTGCCCATGGAATCTCTGTCTGCCGCGGCCGTGAGCAGTCCCGCCGCCGGCGCGGTGGCCGCTCCCGCTGCTGCGGCGATTTCGATGACGGCCCCGGCCCGTCGCCGGCCGGGGATATGGATATTCAGCGCGGGCCTGGCGGCCGGCATTGCCTTCATTCTCTGGTGGGTCAATCCGCTGCCGCCGCCCCGGATTTTGCGCATCGTGCGCATCACCCGCAGCGGACGCATCGATACGCCATGGAAGCTGACCACCGACGGTGCCCGCATCTATTTCATGGAGCGCTACGGCGATCACTGGCAGTTAGCGCAAACCTCGCTGGCCGGCGGCGGCAGTGTTCCGGTGGCTGCGCCGTTCCGCAACACCCTGATTATGGATGTCAACGCCGGCCAGCACATGTTTCTGGCCGGCAGCTTTGTGCGCCGGGGCGAAGAGATGCCGCTCTGGCGCATTCCCCTGCAGGGAGGTCCGCCGCAGCGTCTGGGCCGGATTGTGGCCAGTGATGCGGCCTATGCCCATAATGGGCGCTGGCTGGCCTACGCTCATCGCCATGCCATCTGGCTGGCCCGCGCTGTCGGCAACCATGCCCGGCGCCTGGCCCGTTTGCCCGGTTTCGCCGGCGCGATCGCCTGGTCGCCCCATGACCGGCGATTGCGCTTCTCGCTGTATCATCCGCTGCGCGGCCGAAACGAGATCTGGCAAATCCGGCGCAACGGCCGCCGTCTGCATGCTTTATTTCATCCTTCCGGTCCCCATAATGACTGCTGCGGCATCTGGTCGCCCGATGGACGGTACTTTATTTTTACTTCCGACCGCGGCGGCGGCATCAACCTCTGGGCTTTGCGGGAACACGGTTCGGGGTGGCGGCGGGCGCCGCGCGGCCCCTTTCAGCTTACATTTGGTCCGAAGTCGTACTCCGGCCCTTTGCTGGCGCCGGATGGGCGCCGTCTTTATTTTCTCGGGGGAGCCCATCAGGACGAGCTGGTGGAGTGGCATCTGCGCCAGCAGCTTTACACCCCATTTCTACCAGCCCTGCATCCTGCCGAACCCGATTATGCTCCACGCACCGGCCAGCTTGTATATCTGGACCGTTCCGGCCGGCTCTGGCGCGCCCGCGCCGACGGTCGCCATCGCCGTTTGCTGCTCGATGCGCCCGCTCTCCGCCTGAGCCTGGCTTTTCCCCGCTGGTCTCCGGACGGGCAATGGCTGGCCATTACCGGGCAATATTTCGGCCGGCGCGCCCAGGTTTATTTGCTGTCGGAACATGGAGGCGCGCCGCATCCGCTGGCGCCCGGCTGGCCGGATGTTCGGGATGGTGATTGGTCGCCCGGCAGCCGCCGCCTGATCTTCAGCTATGTTACCCACCCCAGCGCCGCCAGCCTGCCGCGGCAGTTGGCTCTGTATGATCTGCGAACCCACCGGATCACTCCGCTGGCCGGCTCGCAAAATCTGTTTTTGCCGCGCTGGTCACCCGATGGCCGCGAGATTGCCGCCGTCCACGGACGCGGCCGCAATATCAGGATTTACAGCTTTGCCACGCGGCAGTGGCGCCTGGCGGCTCACGGTCATTTATTGAGTTTGCCCGTCTGGTCTCCGCATGGCCGCTATTTGTATTTCCAGGATATCCTCTCGCCCGGCGAACCCTTGTTTCGCCTGAACGTTCACGGTTCCGCTCCGCCCCGGCAAATTGCCAATTTCTCCGCTCTCTTGCAATCCGGTGTCATGCGCTGCGCGCTCTTCGGACTGGCGCCCGACGGCCGGCCCCTGTTCTCTCTCACCACCAGCAACACCAATATTTACGCCGCGGATTTAAATTTGCCGTAATGGATCCCGCACCCAGCCAATTCCGCCGCCGCGATCGAATTTAGACCGCGCCGCGCATTTCCTTTTTCCTTGGCGCATTCGCCATAAATATTCTATGATCGCGGCGAGCGGCCATGCCCGTGCGGCATGCGCCGGAATAAGAGGATAAAGCCATGCCCGCTTTGCCTGATTATCTTTCCGCCTCGCGGCCGAATGCGGCTGCCAACCGCGCCGCCTGGTTCAAAAATACCGCCCCCGCCTACGCCGGCATTTTTGTCTGGGTCGCGTTTTATCTGCAGATGGCCGGGCCCACCCTGAGCGAAAGCAGCGTGGCCGTATGCCTGCTGGCGCTGCTGGCCGCAGGCTTGCTCAGTTTTGCGCTGTTTTACTACGTGCCCGGCATGCTGGGCATGCAGACCGGACGGCCTTTATATGTGATTGGCTCCTCCACCTTTGGCGCCCGCGGCGGCTATCTCATGCCCGGCCTGTTGATGGGCGCATTACAGATCGGCTGGTTTTCCGTCGGCACCTATGTCGCCACTGATTTTATTCTCAAAGGCCTCGACAGCCAGCATTGGCTTTCGGGCGAGCCGCGCCTGCTGTTCACCGTGATCTGCGCCGCCTGGGGCTTTGGCTTTGCCTGGGTCGCAATGAAGGGCATCCGGCATATCGCCCGCATCGCCCATGTGCTCGACTGGGTGCCGCTGGTCATGCTCATTCTGGTCGCCTGGGCCATGCGCCACGGCGTCGCCGCCTATCATGCTCCGCGGGTGCGGCCCTTGCATGCCTTTGCCGTCATGCTCGAAATTGTCTTCGGCTTTTTCGCCACCGCCGGCGCCGCCGGTGTGGACTTCGGCATGAACAGCCGCCATCGCTCCGATGTCGTCTGGGGCGGCTTGGTGGGCATCACGCTGCCCATTGTCGTGGCCGGCGGACTTTGCATCTTCGCCGTGGCCGGCGCCATCGGAAGCGGCGCCACCACGCATTACAATTTTTCCCACGCCATTGCCCATGTGGGCGCGCTCTCGGGCATCATGTTTTTCCTCTTTGCGCTGGCCTGCATGGTCCCGACCTGCTTTACGGTCTTTATTTCCTCCAACAGCTTTGGCACCATGCTGCCCAAAATTCCCCGGCCGGTTTCCACCTTCGCCGCCGCCGCCGTCGGGGTCACGCTCGCCGCCACCGGCGCCAGCAATCACCTGGTCACCTTTTTCCAGATCGTCGGCGCGTCGTTTGGACCCATCTGCGGCGCCATGGCGGCCGATTATCTGCTGGCCGGCTGCAAGTGGTCCGGCCCGCGCCAGGGCATCAACTGGGCCGGGTATCTGGCCTGGGCGGTGGGCTTTATCGTCGGCATCATCGGCGTCGTCCATGTGCCCGGCATTCCCGTCCGCCTGGCCGCGCATGACATACCTGCCACGCTCTATTCCTTCATCGCCGGATTTGCCGTGTATGGAATTCTGGCCAAGGCCGGCCTGCGGCCGCCGGTAGAGTCGCTGGAAACCGCCACCCCGGCCCGGGCATGATGCTCAAACCGGTTCGGCTGATTGTTTTAATTACGCCAGATTCGCACTGGGTATTGTTCAAAAACACGGTCAACGGTCATTAAGATTAAACCTTCTATTTGGGCTTGTGCAATTAAAAGCCGATCAAATGGGTCCCGGTGATGTGCGGGCAAAGATTTCACCGCTAATCCATGGATAAGCGATATGGGTAGAGGAGTGAATTGATATTGTGCAACTTGTGCGGGAACAAATTGCAGCGCATCACCCGGTAGAACCAGTTTGCCTAAACTGCATTTAATTCCAATTTCCCAAGCTGAAACTGCGGAAAAAAAGACTTCATTGTCTAAATTTTCCAGTGCTTTTTTCATTTTGCCTGGCACATTTTCATCCCGCATCGCCAGCCAAAGAAAAATTTGCGTGTCCAGCAAATATTTCATTTGTCAAATTCCCGAAGTAATTCTTCAGGCAGCGGGGCATTAAAATCATCCGCGATATAGCCCAACCCGCGGGCGCCGCCAAATTGTCTCTTGCCGGGTTTGGCAATTGGCTGCAGCCGAGCCACCGGGGTTTGTCCACGATAAATTTCTATCGTTTCACCCTGTTCCACTTGCCGCAGCAGCGCGGAAAAATGCGCTTTGGCTTGATGCACTTTCGCCTGCTTCATGGTTTAATTATAGCAAATGGTTGAATAGGTTAATCCAGTGGGTCAAGTGAGGGAAATTTAAGGATTTATTTTTCCGGCATCCGTTTTTCCAGTTCGCGCTGCAGCCGGTGCAGCAGCGCATAAAAGATAAAGACCGCCAGCGCCAATAGCGCCAGCCCGGCACGGGAAAGCGATGAGGTCCAGGCGCGCCAATGGTGCTCCGCCTGGCTGGCCAGAACAATGATCACCAGCGCCCACGCCGCCGCGCCCAGCGCATTCCAGAACAGAAATTTGCGCCGCGGCATGGCCAGCGCGCCGGCCGCCGGCGCGGCCAGAAAGCGCAAAATATCAATGAAGCGGGCGAAAAAAATCATGCCCGCGCCATAGCGCTCGATAAACCGCCGCGCCAGCCGCAGCGAACGCATCCACCGCGGATGTCGGCGGCCGTCCCCATGCAGAGCCGGTTTTTTTTCCAGCCATCGGCCCCAGCCATAGCCCGCCCACGCGCCCGCAACACTTGCCGCGACCGCGGCGATATAAAGCGCTATGAGCGAATGCACACCCGCCCGCAGCTCCAGAAACGCCGCGGCAAATAAAGCGGTTTCTCCCGGCAGCGGCAGCCCCAGATTCTCCAGAAACAGCAGCAGACCCACCGCCAGCCAGCCATGACGGACAAACCAATAAGCGAAATTGGCCCAATGCGCGCTCATCGGCGAGTCGTTGGGAATTGCCGGTTTCCTTGCATCTGCTCTCGCTTTTCCGCGGCTTGGCTTTTATGATATGAATTTGCGCCTGCCCGGCGCACGTTCATTCAATGGTAACTCTGACCAGCCAACCGCAATGGATTCAATGGATGGAGCAGCGCCTGCCCGAATACGGCATCGCCTCCCGCCCGGCGCAACTGCAGCGCTGGGCCGAATACTTGTCGCTGCTCGAGCACTGGAATCAGCGCATACGCCTCATCGGCGACCGCGAAGTCCGCACCTGGATTGACCGCCATCTCGGCGAGTCCCTGGCCGTTACGCAGTGGCTTTCCATTTCCGGAAAATCGCTGGCCGATATCGGTTCCGGCGCCGGCTTCCCCGGCTTATGCCTTGCCCTCGGCTATCCCATTGATACTACATTGGTAGAAATTAAAGCCAAAAAAGCATCCTTTTTGCGTGAGGCAATCGCCAATGCGAAAAAATCCTGGGAGCCGGCCTCCCGCATCTCGGTGCTTGAGATCAATGCCCAGCTCGAAGGCCAGCCGCACGACATCGTGACTGTGCGGGCGCTGGA
>JAJZKJ010000071.1 GCA_021804195.1 Acidobacteriota bacterium | reverse complement strand
AAGTTATCATATTCCGGCTAATACCGGCGAGACGATTACCGCAATTGCATCGCCGCCCGCAGCGGCGTATTGGCCGATGAGGGTCCCGCGAAGACACGGTAAGTGCCCGGCAACAGCTTCCAGCCATGCTGCTTCACGCTATAAATCGAAAGCATCATTTTGGGCAGTTGCACGGTCACCGTTTTAGCTTCCCCTGGACGCAGCCGCACGCGCGCCCAGCCCACCAGCCGGCGATAATGTTCATGCGCCGCGGCGGGCAGGGCCGCATACACTTCCGCAATTTCCGCGCCGGCGCGCCGGCCGGTGTTTTTCACGGTAAAAGTCGCGGCCGCTGTCTTGCCATTGCGGCTCAGTCTTAAGCCGGAATACGCATAGGTTGTATAGGACAGGCCAAACCCGAAGGGAAACAGCACTGGTTTGTGTTCGGCCTGATACCACTTGTAACCCACCTTCGCGCCTTCCTGATAATGAACCGTGTATTGCATCATGGCTTTCATCATGGCTTTTCTATTTCCCCGGTATTTCCGCCAGTTGATCCTGGGCAGTGGGGGAATTTCCGGACGCGGCAGTTCGCTGGAGCTCATGGGGAAGGTCATGGCCAGCTTGCCTGAAGGGTTGACTCTGCCGGTCAGCACCTTTGCCAGGGCTTTATGTCCGCTGCTGCCCGCATACCAAGCCTCCACAATGCCCCGCACCTGATGGATCCACGGCATCGTCACCGCCGTGCCGCTTTCCAGCACAACAATGGTGTGGGGATTGGCCGCGGCGACCCGTTCGATAAGCTGATTTTGCCTGCCTGGCAGCATCAGATTTTTCAGGTCCATGCCTTCCGATTCCCATTGGTGGGCAAACACAATCGCCACGTTTGCGCCGCGGGCCAGAGCCGCGGCCGCCTTCAGATTGTGTCCGGAATTATATTGAATGTCCCGGCCCGGCAGGGCGCGCCGCAGCGCGCGCAGCGGCGAAGTGGGAAACCAGATATGCGCCTGCCAGGAGGTGGCGCGATGTCCGGGCGGGGCGATGGCGTTTCCTCCCGGCGGGTCCACCTGCGCCGAGCCGCCCCCGGAAATCATGCCGATATCAGCATGGCCGCCGATGATGGCGATCCGGTGATCCGCGCCGTTCAAGGGCAGAATATGGCCATCGTTTTTCAGCAGCACGATGCTCCGCTCCTCGACTTTTTCCGCCACATGGAAGCCTTTCATCACATTCACCACGCTTTTGTGAACCGGATGGTCCACCAGGCCGGAAGCAAACTCGGCATAGAGGATGCGCCGCGCGCTGTCATTGATCAAAGCCATGGATACCCGGCCGTCCCGCACCGCCTGTTGCAGCTTTGCGCCCATATACTGCGCCATCGGCTCCTCATTATCCAGGCCGGCTTTGATCGCCCTCACCGTGCTGTGCGTGGCGCCCCAGTCGGAAACCACAAACCCTTTAAATCCCCACGCGTCTTTCAGCGTATCGCGCAGCAAATAGGGATTCTGGCAGGAAAAAATTCCATTGACGCGGTTATAGGAGCACATCACCGCGCCGGGGTGGGCAATCTGGATGGCGATATGAAACGCCAGCAGGTCGCTTTCCTGCAGGCCGCGCCTTGAAATGGTGGCATTGAGAAAGTTGCGCCCCGTTTCCTGATCGTTGAGCGCGTAATGCTTAATATCCCCGATAATGTGCTGCGCCTGCGCGCACTTCATCATGTGGCCGTCCATGGTGCCGGCCAAAAGCGGGTCTTCACCCTGAAATTCGAAGGTTCTGCCGTCGCGCGGATCGCGCGTCAAATTCACTCCGCCGCCCAGAGTCATGTCATAGCCCTGGTCGCGCAGTTCGCTGCCCAGGATTTCGCCATAGGCGCAGGCCAGCCGGGTATCCCAGCTTGAGGCCAGCGCCAGATCGGAGGGCATGGCCGTGGAATAGCGCCCGTTGACGCCGCTGTTGCGCACGCCATACGCATCATCGTCCATGATGATGGGGGGAATGCCCAGCCGCGGCACCCCGGGAATATAACCCGCGCCGCCATTGGCCAGGTGGGTCAGCGGCATCTGCCAGTTGGGCACCCTCGGCATGCCGTTGCCATGCAGCAATGCCAGTTTTTCCTTCAGCGTCATCTGGCGCAACACCAGCTCCGCCCGCCGGCTGGGGGAAAGCGCTGGGTTCATCCAGGGCCTTGAGACTCTGGATTTTGCCGGCGATTGTGCCCACAGACAACCAGCGGCCAGGGGCAATGCGGCGCAGATAAGCAGAGCCGGCCGCAGCTTGATTCGCTGCGCAAAACGGGGGACGTTCTGCCCAAAGACGGTTAGATCATGCAGGCCACGAGCTACCCGGCCAGTAAGTTGTTTGATGCGCATGGGCGTTTCACCTGGATTGAAATCATTCGCTCTATATCGCTTTAGTAAAAACAGGCCTAGACGGCCGAGTCGCATAGTAGCACACGCGCCTGGAATATTTCGAGAGTTCCTTCCAGGGCTGCCTCGCCCCGCGCTGCGGCATTGCAAAATCAATGCCGCGCCAGCCAGCGCCGCAGCGTCATCCGCAAGGGTTTCTCATATCCCCGGAATCCATGCTTCGCGCCGGTGATGATGCGCGCTTCGCCGTCACGCGCATGCTCATCAAACCATGCCGCCATGACTTCACTCGGGCGATCGCGGTATTCGTCCGCTCCGGCCAGCACAATCAGCAGCGGCTGGGTCACTTTGCCCAGCCGGCGCGCCGGTTTTCCCGGCTGGGCATAAGGGAACACCTCTTCCTCGCTATCGGGCGTATATAGACTGAGAAAACGCTGGGCATCGAGCGGTTCGGGCCAGATTTCCGGCGGCAATAGCCGGTGGGCCTGGCCGCGGCGAATGAATTGCTGGGCTATTTGTTCCGCGCGACTGCGCTGCCGCGGCCGGGCGTGCTGCATCGCCGCATAATCGCTGATCGGGCAGAGCAGGATCGCCCCCCGCACCTGGCGCGGCATCCCGGGGCGGCTGAGGGAATAAATGATTTTCTGACAGCCGGTTGAATGACCAACCAGAACGATTTCCCGGGCATGATGCGCCAGCGCCAGGGCGGCGGCGCCTTGCAGATCGTCGGCGCAGCCGGTAAAAACCTCGTGCGCCATGCCGCCGGACTCCGAAACATATTTATTTTTAGCGCCGGCCTTCCGCCGCCGCAGCCGGGCCATGGTGTCATGTCCGCGATTATTGAAATAAAGCACTGCGGTTTCCCGGTTGACAAAGGGAACCAGATAATCAGGATGGGAAAAGGCGCTGGAACCCAGGCCATGTACAAAAATCAGCGCCCGCCGGGGCCGCAGCGGACCAAACCAAAGCCCATCAAGCACATAGCGCTTGGGAGTGGTAATTTTGACCAAGCGGCAGGCGGTAGCTGTGACGATATTCATTTCAATAGATTCATGCAATACCGTCACACCTAAACCATAGATAACGAAGTAGTTAGATCCCCGCGTCGACAGTGACGGTATTTTTTGTGGTTTTAAACTCTCTGTGTATCCCCGCCCGCCCGTTAAGGATTGCTATTCCAGGATTCCAGCTCAATTTTCCATGTGCCTTTCCGGCTTTGCCGCAGGATCAGCAGCATCTTCCCCTGGCTTACGACAGTTTTGTGCGGCGCCGGCAGCGCGATCTTCTGGCGTGTGATGCCCCATTCATATGCCCAATGGCCCTGAATTTTCAGGCTGCGCCAGGCAATCGTGCAGCTTTCTACCCGCGCCCCCTTCATTTGCCGCGGCAAACCTGCCAGCCACTGTGAAATGGCGCGCTTGCCCACCATGGGCTTCAGGCCCTGAATCAGATCCACACCGTCGCTGGCCCAGAGTGATGCGGAAAGGGCTTGGTCCATCGTCCGGCAGGCCCGCGCCTCTTTCCGGTTCAGTTGTTCAATGCCTTTGCGGGCGCGAGTTTGTGAAACTGCCGGAATGGCCAGGGCGGTACCGCTCAGTGCCAGAATGAGCGGCTTTGAAATTGCCATCATGCAAGCCGGGGTGATCAGCGCAGGCCCAGGCGCGAGAGGATCACGGTGAGCACAATCACGCCAAAGACAATGCCGGTGACCACGGTATATTTATAATCCTTATCTACCCAGAAAGCATAGATGGAAGATACCACCCGCAGCACCGGCGTCAGCACCAGAATCAGGGTAGCCAGCATCAGAATCGGCGTGGGCTGCGCATGGCGCAGTCCCTGCCAGAATATTGACCAGTGATATTGCTGTTGAATCCATTTCCGGGTCAGGGGAATATTCGTTCGATGCCGCAGCGCCTGGATCAGCCCCCATATGAATAGCGCCGTGCTGATCAGCATGCCGACGATGAGCGCATAGTAGACATTGGCATATACATTCTGCTCGGTTTGCATCGGGTCGTGGCCCGGGCCGTGGGCCGGGACGCTGGATGCGGGCATTTGCGGTGAACGTGGAGGAGTGTCCGGTGCCATGGTTAATCCAAAGTCGGCAGATGGAGGTGGTAATGCATGGCCAGGGCGCGAGTGAACATGCTATAGGCCAGATAAATCATCAATGCGGTAAAAATCCATTTCAGGATCGCGCTGTGCAGCCGGTTCATGACCATGGTGCCCAGCGTGGCGCCCGCCGTGGTGCCCACGGCCACCGGAGCAACGACATAAAAATGAATCCAGCCGGCGAGAAAGAACAGAATTGAGCTCACCGCCGCGGTCACGCCGATCATCAGCTTGCTGGTTCCCACGGCGACTTTCATGGGCACGTTCATATAGCGGTTCATGGCCGAAACCTTGATCACGCCCCCGCCCACCCCCAGCAGCCCCGATGCCATGCCGGCCAAATAGGATATGCCCGCCCCAATCGGGGTGCCATTGGCCACGTACTCCACATCCTGCCGCGCGGCCATGTCGTGATAGGTGCCGCGCAAATCCAGGAACTTCGACAGCCGGTCCGGTTGCACGCGGGCAAAATCCCCCTGCGCAATGCGCCGGTCATCGAGATTGCGGGTGGTAAACGCCGCCCAGGCCATATAGGCCAGCATCAGGGCGAACAGCAGCAGCATGATCCACTGCCGGAGATATAAGGCCAGCACGCTGCCCGAGAGCGCGCCCAGCGTGGTCGCGATTTCCAGAAACATGGCCAGCCGCAGGTTGGAAATGCGCTGGTCCACATAGCTGGATCCGCCGGCGTTGGAAGTGGCGATGACGGAAACGATGCTGGCCGCCACCGCGATTTTCATGTGCAGATGAAACAGCAGCACCATGATGGGCACAATGAATATGCCGCCCCCCACGCCCAGTAAGGCCCCGAAAAAACCGGCAAAAACCGCCGATCCCAGCAGCGCCAAGACAAATGTCCAGCTAAAATACATAACGCCTTTACCCCGTGCGATCTGGAAAGCAAAAATTTAAAATTAAATTTCATTGTAGCAACCCGGCCCTCGCCCCGCGGCGGGAAAAATGAAATTTTATGGCGCACCGGCCGAGTCGCAGGCAAAGCCACCGCGGCCGGGCACGGGAACGGCGAAGCAAAAAAAGCGGCCCCGCCACATTTTCCCGCCATGCCGGGTGCGGGAATATGGTAAAAAAAATACTGCTCCACGCGGACGCCGGGCAGGATCAGCCCGGGCGCGCTTGATCTATGCACATATACGAAGACGCCGCGGCCATCGCCTGGCCCTCGGGATTTCATTTCGCCGCCGGCCGCTGCGGCCTCAAGCCCCAGGCGCCCGATCTGGGCCTGGTATGGAGCGACGCGCCGGCCAGTTGCGCCGCTTTGTTTACCACCAATCGCGTGCAGGCCGCTCCGGTGCGGCTCAGCCGCCTGCATCTGGCCGCGCGCGGCGGCCGAGTGCGCGCGCTGGTGGTCAACTCCGGCAACGCCAACTGCGCCACCGGCCCCACGGGCGAACGCGCCGCATTGGCCACCGCCCAGGCGGCCGCCCACGCCCTCGGCTGCGCCGCGGAAGAAGTCCTGGTCTGCTCGACTGGAGTGATCGGCGTGCCGCTCGATGCCCGCCTCATCACCCGCGCCCTGCCCGAATGGGCGCGGCGCGAAGATGGCCCGCTGGAAGTGGCGCGCGCGATCATGACCACCGACACGCGCATGAAAGTCGCCGGCGCCGGATTTCGCGACGGCGCCCGCGGCTATCGCCTCGCCGGCATGGCCAAGGGTTCGGGCATGATTCATCCCCGCATGGCCACCATGCTGGCTTTTGTCTTTACCGATGCGCCTGTATCTCCCGCCAGCCTGCGGTCTCATCTGCGGGCGGCCGCGGCGGAATCTTTTAACCGCATCAGCGTGGATGGCGACACTTCCACCAACGATACTCTGGCCGCCTGGGCGGCGGGTAAGGGCGCATCCTTGAAACCTGCCGGGCAGCGCGCCTTTGCCCAGGCGCTGACCGCCGTCTGCCAATCCCTGGCTTTGCAGATCGTGCGTGACGGCGAAGGCGCCCGGCGCCTGGTGCGCATCACGGTGAACGGCGCCCGCACCCTGGCCGAGGCCGACCGTGCCGCCCGCGCCATCGCCAACTCCCCGCTGGTCAAGACCGCGCTGGCCGGCGCCGACCCCAATTGGGGCCGGGTATTGGCCGCGGCCGGCTACTCCGGCGCGCGCTTCGATCCCGATCGCGCGGAAGTCCGCTTCAATCGCCTGCTGGTCTTTAAAGCCGGCCGCGCCCTGCCCTTTGACGAGGCCGCGGCCAAACGCGACCTGGACCGTCCTGAAATCGAAGTCAGAGTGGATTTGAAGGCCGGCCGCTCGCAAAGCTTTATGTGGACCTGCGACTTCACCGAAGGCTACATCAAGATCAACGCCAGCTACCGCACGTAAGACAGCCAGAGCAGCCATTCCTGATTGCCGCGCGCGCCCCGCCGCGGGCTGGGCATGCGCCCGCGTTCAGCCAGTCCCAGCTCCCGCGCGGCGCCGCTCACCTTGTCCACGGCCGCGATCTGCACCGCCGGATCGCGCACAATTCCGCCTTTACCCACCTGCTCGCGGCCGGCCTCGAACTGCGGCTTGACCAGAATGACCGCTTCCGCCGCCGGCGCCAGCAAGCCGGCCAGGGCCGGCAGGATCAAGGTCACCGAAATGAACGACACATCGCAGACGGCAAATTCCACCGCTTCGCCCAGCGCATCGGCCGCGAGATAACGGGCATTGGTGTTTTCCCGCAGCCGCACCCGCGCATCCTGCCGCAGACGCCAGTCCATCTGGTTGGTGCCGCTGTCAATGGCATGCACGCGCACGGCACCGGCCTGCAGCAGACAATCCGTAAAGCCGCCGGTCGAGGAGCCGATATCCAGGCAGACGCGGCCCGTGACCTTCAAATCCCAGGCGGCGAGCGCCGCCGCCAGCTTGTCCCCTCCCCGGCTGATGAAAGCCTGCGGGGATTGGAGCAAGCGCAGCGCGGCATCACTGGCGACCAAAGCCCCCGGCTTATCCATTTTTTGCTCATTGACCAGCACCTCGCCGGCCAGAATCATGGCCTGGGCGCGGCTGCGCGTTTCCGCCATTTGGCGGTCCTGCAGCAGCCGGTCCAGCCGGATTTTTTGACTCCGCCCTTCCATCTTCATGAAATTTTCAGCTTGCGGAGCCATAATAGCCCATCGGCGCGAAGCTGGGCGCCGCTTCCCTATATGCGCATTCTAATCGTCGAAGATGAACCCCGGCTGGCGGCCAATCTTGCGCGTTCCCTGCGGGAAGCCTCGGGTTATGCCGTGGATATCGCGCCCGATGGCGAGCAGGGCGCCGAACTGGGCGCGCAAAACGAATATGACCTGATCGTGCTCGATTTGATGCTGCCCAAACTGCCGGGCGACCAGGTGCTGCGCCAATTGCGGGCGGCGGAAGTGCGCACGCCGGTGCTGATCCTGACCGCCCGTGACGACAAGGAAACCGCCGTGGCCATGCTCAACGCCGGCGCCGACGATTACGTCGCCAAACCCTTTGACCTGGGCGAGTTCATGGCCCGGGCCAAAGCGCTGATCCGGCGCGGCAAGGGCCAGGCCACTCCTCTGCTGCGCCTGGCCGATCTCGAAATCAATACCCTTGAGCGCCGGGTAAGCCGCGGCGGACGGGAAATTGTGCTCACCCCGATGGAATACCGGGTGCTCGAATACATGGCTCACCGACCGCGCGTGGTGGTCTCCAAAAGCGAACTGCTCGAGCATTTGTATGATTTCAACTGGGAAAAATTCAGCAATGTGATTGAAGTCTATATTTCCGGACTGCGCCGCAAGCTCGATGACGGCCAGGACCCCAAGCTGATCCACACCCTGCGCGGCCATGGCTACAGCCTGCGTGAACAGGCCTGAACCACGAAATCATTGCACGCCATTCATGCCTCCGGAACCGCATAACTATCCCGGACCCGCGGCAGTCCCCGAAGGAGCCCAGCCCCGCATATCGCTGAGCCGGCGGCTGATCGCCGGGGTCTGGCTCTCGCAGTTGTTTTTGGCGCTGGCGCTGTTGGGTCTGGGCGTGCTCTTGACCCGGCGCCAGTTGCTCGCCGCCTTTGACACCGATCTGCGCAGCCGCGCCATGGCGGTGGCGGCGCTGGTGCGCTACAGCGAGCGCCGGCCCCATAATCTGAAATTCGATCCCACCCTGCTGCCGCCCTCCCGCCATCGCCGGCTGCCCAATTTTTATTACGTGCTCAAGTCTGCAGAAAACCACACGGACATGGCCAGGATCGCGGCCTATTGGCCGCAGGTGGTGCTGCCGGTCCTGAACCGGGCGCGGTTTATGAACCTGCGGCTGTTACACCACAACTATCGCGTCATCGTGCTGCGCCGTTTGCCGGTGCTGGATAAAGAAGCGAATCTGCCGCACCCATTGCCGCGGTTGACG
>JAJZKJ010000070.1 GCA_021804195.1 Acidobacteriota bacterium | reverse complement strand
GATGTATGCGGTCCCGGGATGATCGCCGGCCTCGATGGTTTCGAAATGAACATGGGCCGGCATGCCGGTAACGTTGCTGACATTGCGCCAGTGCCGGCCGCCATCCATGGTGTTGTAAATCTGATTATTGCTGCTTACCGTCCAGACCACGCCCCGCTTCACCTTGGAAATCGAAAAATCGTTGATGACCGGGCCAGTGGGACCAAAGAGACTGAGTAATGGCGCCGGTTTGGCGCAGGGCGCCTTCGCCGCGCTCTTGAGCGGAGGCCGCGGGCCTTTGCCAGTTTGAAATGCGGGGCAGGGCTTGCCCGATGGCTTCGGCGGCTTGGGTGGCGGCAGGGGCCGGCCGCAGGGCACGCGGGGCGCGCCTTTGAGGGTGGTCAAATCGGGGCTGAAGCTCTGCCAGGTGCGGGCGCCGTTGTGCGTGACCAGCAGGCACTGGTACGCCGCATAGAGGGCGTGGGGATCGAAGACGGTATCGAACTTCTTTTCCTGGTCGTGGCCGGCGCGGTAATCGGGGGCTTTGGCGCCAAAGTTGGGCGCCACGTTTTCCCACTGCCCGGTCTTCATATTGATTTTGATCATGCCGTTGCCGCCGCCGCCGGGGCCGTAGCCGATGCCATAGAGGATATGCGGGTGCAGCGGATCGGGGGTGATGACGCCGAATTCGGAAGAGGGCAGCGGGCTCCAATCGGTAAAGTCCACCTGGCCCCAGTTGCCGCGGCTGCGGATCATGACCGCGCCGGTATCCTGCTGCGCGCCCAGAATCCAATAGGGATACCGGCCGGTGGTGGCCACGTGATAAATCTGCGAGATCGCCTGGGTGTACCACAGGCTCCAGGTGTGGCCGCCATCGAGCGTGACGCTGGCGCCCTGGTCGGTGCCGACGATCATGCGCCGGCCGTTATTGGGGTCAATCCAGAGTTTGTGATAATCCTCGCCGCCGGGCGCGCCCTTGAAGGCATGAAAGGTCACTCCGCCATCGGTCGAGCGGTACATGGCGGTGCTGACGGTATAGACGACGTTGGGATTTTGCGAGTCCACGAAAACCCCGCAGCTATAATTGCCCTGGCCGTTTTCAATGCGCGTGTCATGGCCCGCCATGTGTCGCCAGTGCAGTCCGCCATCGTCGGAGCGGAACAGCCCCGAGCCATTTTCGATATTGTTGCCGATCAGATAAATGCGCTGGCCATGGGTATGCATGGCGATGGCCGCGGCAATCCGGCCCTGGAAGGGCGGAATGGCGACCGGCGTCCAGGTCAACCCCTCGTCGGTGGATTTGAACAGCAGCGGCGGCTTGGATTTGATCTTCATCTTGAGGCCGAAGAGGGCGGCAATGGGATTGCCCGTGCCCTGGGTGACGGCCAGCATGAAGCGGGGGTTGTCGTAATCAAACGTCACCTGCCGGGTGCCGAGATAGCCGGCGGGATGGAGAACGCGGGTCCAGCTCTGACCGCCATTGGTGGAACGGTAGACGCCGCCGGAGTGGTGCTTGAAATCGCCCAGGGCCGAAACAATCACCAGGTTGGGGTTGTGCGGATCTACGACAATGCTGTCAATTTTGATGGTATTTTTCAGGCCGATATGGCGCCAGGTCCGGCCGGCGTCGGTGGACTTCCACATGCCGTTGCCCAGGCTGCCGAGGATGGGATCGCCGGCGCCGGCATACACAATGTTGGGGTCGGAGGGCGCCACACGCACCGCGCCCACGCTATCCATGCTCTTGATCGAATCGGTAACGGGATACCAGGTAACGCCGGCGCTGGTGGTTTTCCAAACCCCGCCCTGCGGCGTGCCCACATAATAGACGCCGGGCTGGCCGGCAACGCCGGTGACGGCCGCGATGCGGCCGCCATGGAACGGGCCCACGTTGCGCCATTTGAGTCCGGCATAGAGGCTGGGACTCACCTGAGCCGCCGCGCCGAGAGCAAAGGCCAGCAGGCTGGCGCAGGTTAAAAAGGTGGAAACCGTCCGTAAATTCTTCATTTGACAGTCCTTTCGGCGCATTCCAAACCGGCAAATCGAAAAAGAGCAGTATACTGCTTGCCCCCGGAGGGAACAATGCGAAATACCACATTCTGCCCACCCGCCTCTGCCGCCCTACTCTATAATTAAGTCCTTCCCCCATGTTTAGTTTCCATACCGCGGGTGAATCGCACGGTGAGGCGCTGATAGGCCTGCTGCACGGCATGCCGGCCGGCTTGAGTCTGGATTTCCCCTTTATTGACCGCGAACTCTGGCGCCGCCAGCAGGGCTATGGCCGCGGCGGGCGCATGAAAATCGAGCGCGATCATGCGCATTTTCTTGCCGGCGTGCATAACGGCATCACCATCGGCGCGCCGATCGCGCTGCGCATCGAAAACCGGGACTGGAAAAACTGGGAACGGACGCTTTCGGTCACCGAACCGGCGGGCGAAACCGCGCGGCCCGTCGCCAGCCCGCGGCCCGGCCACGCCGATCTGGCGGGCGCCATCAAACACAATTTCCCCGAGTCGCGCTATGTGCTGGAGCGGGCCAGCGCGCGGGAAACCACCACCCGGGTGGCCCTGGGGGCATTGGCTAAACTGCTGTTGCGGGAACTGGAAATTGAGGTGCTGGGCCATGTGCGCGCCGTCGGCGCGGCCGCTCTGGACGCGGATTTTCCGGTCACCTGGGAGGGTCTGCGCGCCCTGGCCGGCCAGGAAGAAGTCATGCTCGGCTGTCTTGATGCCGCGGCCGAAGCCCGCATGAAAGCGGCCGTGGACCACGCCCTGAAAACCGGCGACTCTCTGGGCGCGGTTTTTGAGATACGCGCCCGCGGCCTGCCCCCCGGCCTGGGCAGCTATGCGCATTGGGATCAGCGGCTGGATGGGCAGCTCATGCAGGCGCTGGTTTCCATTCAGGCGGTCAAGGCGGCCGAGATTGGCGATGGCATCCAGGGCGCCGCGAGCCCCGGCAGCCAGGCCCAGGATCCCATTCACTATGACCGCGCCGCGCGCCGCTTTTTCCGGCCCTCCAACCATGCCGGCGGCCTGGAAGGCGGCATGACCAATGGCGAAGACCTGGTGGTCCGCGGCTATCTGAAGCCCATTTCCACCCTGCGCCGGCCGCTGGAATCGGTGGATTTCATCACCCGCGAGCCGGTCAAGGCCGCCTATGAGCGCTCCGATGTCTGCGTGGCTCCGGCCGCCGCGGTGATCGGCGAGGCCATGGTCGCGCTGGTGCTGGCCCGCGCGGTTCTGGAAAAATGCGGCGGCGATTCGCTGGCCGAACTGCGGCGCAACTATCAGGGCTATCTCGAACAGGTTAAAAACTGGTAAACGCCATCCGCCGTGTTCCTTGACTGCGCGGACTCGCTGCCATGGGCAAAATTTACACCATCGTCAAATTTCCCGAACCGGTGCTGCTGGCGCCGGCGGCGGAAGTCACCGCCTTCGGCGCCGCTAAACTGCGGCAGTTGATTGAGGATATGTTCGCCACCATGTATGCCGCCCGGGGAGTCGGGCTGGCCGCGCCCCAGATCGGCATTTCGCAGCGCATCACCGTCATTGACTGCGCGCTCGACGAACAGCCCCCCGAGCGGATCGTTCTCATCAACCCCGAAATCATCGCCACCGAAGGCGAGCAGACGGGGGAGGAAGGCTGCCTCAGCGTTCCCGGCTTTCGCGCCGAGGTCACCCGGGCCATGCGGGCCACGGTCCGCGCCCAGGATGCCGAGGGGCAATGGTTCGAGCGCTCGGGCACCGAGCTGCTGGCGCGGGCGTTCCAGCACGAAATAGACCACCTGAACGGCAAGCTGTTTCTTTCCCACCTCAGCGCCCTCAAGCGCGACGTGATCAAGCGCAAAATCCGCAAGCTGCAAAAAGACGGCGAGTGGTAAGAGAACAACCGGCGCGGTTTTAGAACAGCCGTTCGCCCTCCCGCAGGTTGCCGAAGCTGCCGATATTGGCCAGCGAAATACTGAACAGATATTCACTGCGGTTTTGCAGGCTGAGGGTGCCCAGAGAAAACAGCCGGTATTCGAAGGCAAAGCCGCAGCAATCCCAGTTGTAGGCGGTTTCAATCGCGTTGTATTGCAGCCGGTTCAAATGTAAATCCACGGCCGTGGCCGCGCCCAGGCTCCAGCCGGGGTGGTTGCCGCGCCCATACCCGGCGCCCAGCCGCAGTTGATCAATGCGCGTTTCGCCCGGCGGCAGAAAACGCCGGGCCAGCCCGGCGGGATACTGGATCAGATAATGGCTGCCGCTGAAATACCAGTTCCGCAGATGAAAGTCCCCGTTAAAGGCGCTGGCCGCCAGACGGCCGGAGGGGTCCAGATCGAGCCGCCATTCGCCGTCAAAATCGGCCGCGGGCTGCACGCGAAGAATCGAGCTGAGGGGGGAAAAATTCCGGCTCTGGGCGGCGAAGGCAAAGGGGCTTAGCATGGCCGTGGTTAAAAACACATTCCGCGCGCCCGGGGTGAGCGCCCCGCCAAAGCTGGGATTGAAAAAATATTTTTGCTCCAGCGTCCAGGAAACCAGCTCCCGCGTCTGGCCATGGCTGTTTTCGGTCAGCCAGCGGTTGGTCAGGCCGTAGTCCAGTTCCTGCGTGTCGGTCAGGATATCGGTGGGGTCGAACTGAATAATATTCTGAAAATTATGCATGCCCGTCACCGCCCGCCAGTGCGCCTCGGGCTGGATGACATGTTTGACCCGGTTGCCCAGCCAGCCGCCGGGGGTGTTGTAGGTGCGTTCCAGCCCGGGCGGACGCCAGCGCAGATCCGCGGTTTCGGCCAGTTCATTGATTCCGGCCGGATTTACCTGGCTGGCGGCGCCCGGCGCGCCGCTCGGCGTTTGCTGTTCGGAGTAATAGGTATCGTCCAGCCCGAGGGTCAGCCGCCAGGCGCCGGTGGCATTGCGCCAGGGCAGGCTGAGCCGGGGCGTGAAATGCAGGCGTTCTAAAATGCCGCTGCTGAACCCGGGCTGCGAGCGGTCCAACAGGCTGAAGCTGCTGTGCCAGGAAGCATACAGCGGCCAGTCGGAAAAAATGCGGCGATCCCAGGAGCCCCAATCCAGGCTGGGCAGGGTGGTGATGGTCACCTGGTCGCTGCGCGTGGTGCTGAGAAAATTCTGGTAGCGCTGCCCCACCACCGCCAGATCATAGCCGTGCAGTTGCTTTTCCAGAAACCCGGTCGAGATCGCTTCGGTATTGATGGCCTGCGACAGCGAGGGCTGAAAAAAATAGCGGTAGGAATAGGAAGACAGGTAATCCACATCCAGCACCGCGCGAAAGCCGGAAACCGGAGCATGCGTGGCCTGAATCCGCAATTCCTGGCCGCCCTCGTTCTGGCGGTCAAACACGCCGTCCAGTTGCACGTTTAACCGCGATTCCCGCGTCGGCCGGCTGTTCAAGGACACATGCTCGGCCCAGCCGCGGGCGGAATAGAGATCGCCGCCCAGCGTCAGTCCCCAGCTGCGGTTGATGGCCCAGAAAAAAGCATCGCCCAGCACATCGCCTTTGACGGAAGAATAGCCGACCACGGGCAGCAGAAATCCGCTGTGCCTTCCCGAGTGGTTCAGCGAATGGGTGAGATAGGGAAAATAAAATACCGGCACGCCCAGAAACCGGAAGCTGGCGTTATGCAGCGTCGCGTCATGGCCCAGGGTAAAATCCACCTCGCTCGCCGCCAGCCGCCATTTCGGCTGGGGCATCTGGCAGGAAGTAATCGTGCCATCCTCGATCCGGTAATGATCGGGACCCAGCCGGAGCAGTCGCCGGGCGGTGAAAAAAAACGGATTATTGGAGAACAGCATCCGCTGCCGGCCCGCCAGTTCCACGCCGCTGAATCCGTGCGCATTGTCAAATTCCCCCCGCCCGCTGGCCAGGTTATAGACGGCGCGGGTGCCTGTGATGCGGGTTTTTTCCCGGCGGTTTGAAAAGACCACGTGGCCGGTGGCCGTTACGGTGCGGCTGGCACGGTTGTAGCGCAGGCGATCGGCGCGCAGACGCAGGCCCTCATAGCGCAGCAGAACCTGGCCCACGGCATAATACCGCGGGCCCTGGGACCAGAGCTGGCGCGCGCGCAGGGTCACCCCCTGGTCTGGGGCGGTACCTGAAAGATCAACACCGCGCTGGGCATAGAGGGGTAAAACTCCATGACAAAGCCCGGCCAGCATGATACCAAAGAAAGCGAGCCATCGCCGCGTCCGGCGCCGCGATGATTTTGCCATGATGGGACGGGATTTCGCCGGCCAGAACACTGCCTTATTATCGCTGTCCGCATCCAGAGGGCGAAACAAAAATTGCCGCGCGGCCGGGCAGTATGTTTCGGCCGGACCGGCCAGGGTAAATGGAACGCAACGGATTGAAACTCATGCGATGCTCGCGCTGCGGAAATCTGAACCACCTGGGGCAGCCCTGTCTATGCCGGCAATTGAGCCAGCAGCCGCCTCTGGTGGATAACCTGGCGCCCGCGCTGGCGCCGGTGGCCGATTCATCCCCCGATTGGCAGACCGAGGTGCGCGACCGCCTGCGCCGTTACCAGATGCGCCGCGGGCGCATCGCCGGGAACGTTCAAGCCGCATTGGAATTTTCTTCCCCGCCGCTCGCGTCCGTGCCCGATAACCTGATTATTTTTCAAAAGCCTTCCGCGGCAAAAATGTCCGCCGCTGCCCCGGCCGGCTTTGAGGTTGCCTCCGCCCCCGGCGCCCCGGCCGCTGACGTGCTGCCCGCGCTCGACCCCGGCACCACGGTGCTGCCCGATCTTGCCCTTGCGACAACCTCCGATTCCTTTTCGCCGCTGGCCGGAGGCTTCTCCGATCCCGCTGTAGTCTGGCAGACCGCGGTTCCGATTTCGGGCGAGGCTGATTTTTCTGTTCAGGACTTGCAGCCCGCCGCCGACGAGCCGGCTGAAAATGTCAGTCCTGTCGAGGGATTACCCGCTCCCGCGCCGCTCGCCGTGAAGCCGCCATTATTGTGCGAACCGATCACTCCGCCGGTCATTGAGCATCGCAGCCTGCCCGCGGTATCCCGCGCGGATTGGGCGCCCATCGCCATCGCCCCGCGGGAACCAGCCGCGGCCCTGCAAAAATTTCCGGTCTTGCCGCTGCCCCCGGCGCCCGCCAGCGTGCGATTCCGCGCCGCCTGCGCCGATGCCGGCATTGTGCTTACGGCCAGCCTGCTTTTCTCGCTGGTTTCGATCGCCTGCCTGGGGCTGCCGCACCTGGCGAGCCCGCGCCAGGGCTTCATCCTGGCCGGAATGATCTGCGGGCTCTGGGGCGCCATTTATATCGTGGTCTCGCTTTCGCTGAATGGCGCAACCGCCGGCATGCGCTGGCAGGGCTTGCTGCTGCATGACTTTTCCGGCCGGCCCACGACCGCGCGCTCATGCCGCCGGAGGGCCGGCATGATGCTGTTTTCGCTTGCCGCCCTCGGTTTTGGCTTCTGGTGGATGTTTTTGGATGATGACCAGCTCGCCTGGCACGACTACTGGAGCTCGACCTATCTCGTTGTCCCCGTGTCCGCGGCGTCTATTTTTCAATCGCCGGCCGCCCGGTCCTGACGGCGCACCGGCCGAGTCACCTATTGCAAGGGCAGGCGTTCCATGCTCAGCACCGGCTTTTGCTGGCAGGTGATCGTGCCGGTGACACCGGAGGCGATCTGCGCACAGGCATCATCGAGCGCGCCCTGCTCGGCCTGGGTTCGGGTGCGGCCTTCGGCAATGCGGCAAGCGGTCTGGCCGTGGAAACGCACGCAGACCCGGTACCGGTAGCGTGCCGTATGCAGCGAGCTGTACACCAGATAACCCAGCGCCAGCAGCACAAAGATTCCGATCATCAGGCGCAGCATTCGCGGCATGACGTTTTATCGTAATCCAGTTTTTATTCCATTTCACCTAACACCTCCGCTTCTTGACCGCGCCGCCGGGCAACACCTACACTGAAGGCAATCGCAATCCGGTTGCGGAAAATATTCCCCCCGGGTGAGTAGGAAAATCTAGAATGTCGTTGTCCCGCTTCGTTTTTTTCCTGGCGGCCTGCGCAGTTCCCGCGGCCGCGGTTCAGCGTCCATCTCATGCCCGGCATAAAACCCCCGCCGGCGCCTCGCCATTTTTCCCTTTGAGCCAGGTGCGTCCCGGCCTGACCGGCTACGGCCGCACGGTTTTTCGCGGCCGTAAAATCCAGACTTTCAAAGTCAAAATTCTGGGCGTGGCGCCCGATATGGGCCCCCGGCAGGCGGTGATCTGGGCCCAGTTGAGCGGGGGTCCGCTGGCGGAAACCGGGCTGATTGAAGGCATGAGCGGCAGCCCGGTGTATATAGACGGCAAACTGCTGGGCGCGGTCGCGCTCGGCTATCCTTTCGCCAAAACCGCGCTGGCCGGCATTACGCCCATCGAACAGATGGTGCGCCAGGCACAGCGCGCGCGCACGCCGCGCCCGCGGACCCGCGCCAAGGCCCGGTCCACCCCGGCGCAGGCTCGCCCCTTCGGCGCCGCGCGGCTCAACTCGCCCTGGGGCGCGGCCGCCTGGCGGCGCTGGCGGCAATGGCTGTATGGCGCGCCGCCCGAAAACCAATCGGCGGAAGGCTGGCCGGGGCTGCCGGCATTGAATACGCCCTTGTCGCTGGCCGGCTTCAGCGCTTCCACCATCCGGCATTTTCTGCCGCGCCTGGCGGCCATGCAATTGACCCCGGTAGCCGCGGCCGGCGCCGGCGGCGGGCCGCAGCCGGCCATGCCGGCTGATCCGCGGGTGACGCCGGGAGAGATGATCAGCGTGCAGTTGATGCGTGGCGACCTGGCGGTCTCGGCTGACGGCACGGTAACGTATGTGCACGGCAAAGATATTTACGCCTTTGGCCACCGTTTTCTTGCCGCCGGCGCGGCCGCCTTTCCCTTTAGCCGCTCCCGCGTGCTGGAGA
>JAJZKJ010000069.1 GCA_021804195.1 Acidobacteriota bacterium | reverse complement strand
GTCCGTCTCCGGCTCCACCACGATGATTTCCGATGCGGCGAAATGATTCAGAAACGTCGGCGATTGCGTGGCGACGATCACCTGCGACCGCAAGGATGCCGCGCGGAGCAATCCCGCGACTATCTCCAAAGCGTAAGGATGCAGGCCCAACTCGGGTTCATCCAGAACCAGAACCTTGGGCAGGTCCGCCTCGGGCTGAAGCAACAGTGTAATCACAGCCATGGCCCGAAGCGAACCATCCGAAAGCTGGTGGGCGCCCAACAGGTAATCCGAGCCGCGCCTCCGCCACTTCAGACCAATCTCATTCGCGTTAAGCCGTTCCGGCCCAAGGTCAAAATCCTGGAATTCAGGCATCACTTTTTGAATGGTCGATACGATCCGATCATAGGCCGCCCGATCCGTCCGGCGATAGGCGTACAACATCGCGGCGAGGTTTCCGGCATCCGGCTTCAACCACCGATCCTCGCCAACGTATCCGTACTGGCGAATGGGCGCTGAGGCGGAAGTGTCGTGAAAATGATACAGGCGGCAACCATTCAGCACGGCGCGAAACACCTCGGAGGTTGGGTCATCGCCCTTGGCCAGCTCACGCAGCATGGTTTCCTGGTGCCCGGCGCCCAGCGACCTCGGCTTGATCCGCTCTTCCGGCCAGTCGCGCTTCCTGAAGGCCAATGTTTCGTCCGCGAAAACCAGGGTATCGTTCGCGGCGTGAAATAGCCGCAGATAATAGGTGTCAACCGCATCCGTCAGCTCAAACTCGAGCGTCATTTCAAGTTGGGGCGTTACTTTCGGACCAAGATACAGGATGGATTGGGAGCGTCCAGCGGAACCAATATACTGCTGCAGCCGCCCCGCCATCATTTCGTTAAGCATCTTGAACAACGAAATGAAATTGCTCTTACCGGCGCCGTTAGCGCCGATCAGAACATTCAACCGATCCAGGCGCAGATCGACGGATCTAAGCGACCGGTAACCCCGGACCAAGACATTTCGCAAAAGCGTCATTCTAATTCGCCCACAACCCAGCCCGGGCAGAGCCTGGCATACCGACGGCGGTTCGCTTGGCCGAACGGCCCGGCCAATGAGCCGCGGAATATACCGTCGGCACCGACCGACCGCCGGCGACGGACTGCCGGTACAGGGCGCCGGGGAATAAGCCGAAGAAAATCACCAGGAAGGTGGCGACGGCCGCGGAGAGCTTCAGGGCCAGCGCGGGCCGGCGCACCGTCAGCGGCGTCGCCGCCGCCCGCAGATACATCGCCGCCACGATGCGCAGATAATACGTCGCGGCAATGGCGGCGTTGATCACGATGATCACCGCCAGAACCGGATGATGCGCCGCCAGGGCGGCCTGCACGATAAACAGTTTGCCCAGAAAACCAACCGTGCCAGGCATGCCGATCAAGCTGAACAGGCAGACGGCCATGCAACCGGCGGCCAGCGGATGCTCCCCGGCGAGACCCGCGATGCCATCGAAATCCTCGGCGGCGCCGGTTTGCCCTTCCAGATAAATCAACACCGCGAAGGCGCCGAGTGTCATCAGGCTGTAGGCGGCCAGATAAAACAACAGCGCGCTTAGCCCGTTGATGGAAGAACCGCCCAGTTCGCCAGGGCGAGTCGCCTCCGGAGACAGGGCGGGGCCCAGCGCCAGCGCCGCGAGCATATAGCCGCTGTGGGCGATCGAGCTGTACGCAAGGATACGTTTAAGATTGCGCTGCAGCAGCGCCAGGACGTTGCCGACGAACATCGTCACCACCGCCAGCGCCATCAGCAGGGCCGGCACGGCGCCGGCCAGGGAACTCGAGAGTTGCCAACCCGTCAGGTTGAACACGAGAATCAACGCGATAAATCCGGCCGCTTTGGGAGTAAAGGCCAGAAAAGCCGTTACGGGCGTCGCGGCGCCCTGATAGACATCCGGGGCGTAATAGTGCAATGGAACCGCGGCGATTTTATAGGAAATACCCAGGACGACCATTAACAGGCCGATCAGAGCGATAGCCGGCGGATGGCCGAGCGCCAGGGCGCTATGAAAGGCGGCGGCGATAGTGGAAAAACGGGTGCTGCCCGCAAAACCATACAGGTAACTGAATCCGAACAGATACACCGCGGCGGACAGCGCCCCTAAAAAGAAATACTTCACGCCGGCTTCCTGGGCGGCACTCTGGCCGCGGCCCGCGGCCACCATGATATACGTGGGCATGGACACCAGCTCCAGCGCCAAAAACAGCCAGATCAGGTTGTTGACCTTGGCCATCATGCTTAAACCGGCCAGAGAACACAGGAGCAGGGCGAAATATTCACCGCGGTACGCGCTATCGGTTTCGGTGGGCTGGTCTTTAAACGGCATGTTCCAGGAGGCCAGCACCGCCAGTAATCCGACGCCGGAGGCCAACAGGGAGCCGAAAGTGGCCAGCGGCCAGAGCGGCCAACCCGCATGTTGCCCCGGAGCCGCCAGACGCCAGGCCGCGACGAACGCCGCGACCAGCCCGGCCAGCGCCAACCATTGGCTGGCGCGGCGGACCGACTCGCGGGGGCACAAACCGTTCAGCAAGATCACCGCGGCCGCAGCCAGCATGATCATTTCGGGCAGTAAGCCATGGAGATTCATAGGCAAGCTTTCAGCTTTCAGCGATCCGCAATCCCCGACGGAGGTCTCAGGTCAAAGGTTTTCGGTTTCACGGACCGCGGCGCCAGCCTGAGGCCTGACCCGTGGAACCGCCCCCCCGCCACCCCCGGATGCGGCGCCGCGGCTAACAGCTTTTGCGGGTGGGAGGCCGCGGCCGCCAGCACCTGGCTGCGAATACCGTCCACCGCCGGCTGCATGGACGTAAGCAGGGGCAACGGATAAATTCCCAATACGAACACCAGCGCCGCCAGCGGCGTCAGCACACACCATTCACGCAACGATAAATCCCTGGCGACGGCGGGGGCGGGGGGAACGGTAGCCGCCGCCAGCAGGGGTGCCGCCGTCTCCACGGCCGGCTCTTCCAGCGGACCAAAAATAATCCGCGCCACCCAGTAAATCATGTACAGCGCGCCCAAGATCATCCCCGAGGCGGCGGGAATGGCATACATCGGCCCCAGGTGACCGCCATGGATCGGCGCTCCGCTGACATAAGTGCCCACCAAAGAAATGATTTCACTGATGAAGCCATTAAAACCGGGCACCGCGGCGGTGCCCAAGGCGAATACCACTGCGAAAAATCCCAACGCCGGCAGACGACGGGCCAGGCCGGAAAGCGCCTGAATGTCGCGGGTGTGATAGCGGCGATAAATCATCCCCAACACCATTAACAGCGCCGCGGCCAGAATGCCGGAATTCAGCATCACCAGCACCCCGCCGATCAGGCCGCTGCTGGTGAGCGCCAGAATCGCCAGCACACAGAGTCCCAGATGGCTGACCACCGAATAGGCCACCAATTGCTTCATGTCGCGCTGCACCCAGCTGACCAGACCTCCGAAAAGAATCGACACGACGCACAACCAGGCAAGCCAGGGCGTCGCGTGCAGCGCCGCCAGCGGCAGCATGGGAATGGCAAACCGCAGCAGGCCGTAAGCCCCCAGCTTAAAGCCCGCGATCATCACCGCACCGGCGGTGGGTGATTCGGTAACCGCCAGGGGCATCCAGGTATGCACGGGGAAAAGTGGAACCTTGATGGCAAAACCAATCAGCAGCCCCAGAAAAACCAGGCTTTGTTGCCACAGGGGCAGGGACCGACCCGCCTGATACAACCCCGCCAACGAGAAGGAAAAGCTGCCAAAAGTCCGCTGGTGCACCCACGCCAGGTAAATTAGCGCCGTCAGCAACAGCACCGAGCCGGAGAACGCATACAGGAACAACTTGCCCGCGGCCTGGCGCCGCCGGGAATGGCCCCAGATGCCGACGATAAAGAAGGTGGGGATCAGCGTAAACTCAAAGAACAGATAGAACAGCAGCACATTGTGGGCGGTAAATACACCGATCATCGCGGCGTATAGCAGCAGCATCCAGCCGTAAAATTCCGGCGCTCGAAACCGGATTTTATCGAAGCTGTCCAGAATGCACAGCGGCGTAAGCACCACGGTCAGCAGCGTCAGCCACAGTCCGATGGCGTCGATGCCCAGCGAAAATCGAACGCCGAACTGGGGCATCCAGTCGCAGCTGAACCTTTCCTGCCATTGCCCGCCGTGGCTATAGTCGAATCGTGCCGCCAGGATCACGCCCAACACCGTGGGGAGGATCGATATGACGAAGGCGAACCCGCCGCCACTACCCCGCGCCGACCGCGGCCGCAGGAACATCAGGATAGCCCCGGCCAGCGGAATCAACATCATTAATGGAAGAATCGGATCCTGCATATTTTTCTTTCCAAGCCACACCGCCGCGTCGGCGCTGGACTATGAACAACCGCCACGCGCATTCATAGCCCCAAGGTCGCCGCGGGCGATTGAGCTGCGGCGCGGGGGGCCGGCGCTGCCCCGGCCCCCAGACCCGTTGCTGCAGTTTAGTCGCCTATGGCGACCTCCGAGCTATGTAGGGCCGATGCCCCCATCGGCCATGTGGCCAGCCGACGAGGGCGTCAGCTCTACGCGAGCTCCTGCCGCCATCGCTGCTGCATTTAGCGCAGCCAATACCACATGACCAGCAGCACCAGCACCGCGCCGGTGACCATGCCGAAAGCGTACGAACGCAAGCGTCCGCTTTCCGAGGATCGGATCGAAAACCCCAGCCACCGGGGAATACCACCGATCACCCCGACCACGCCGTCCACCACCCACCGATCCACCCGCCAGAGCACATGCCCCAGCAACCGCAGTGGTCGTACCAGGCCGTAGCGGTACAGTTCATCGATATACCATTTATTCTCCAGGAAGCTCGCCACGGGGCGCACGGCGCCGGCCAGCGTATCCGCCGCGGAGCGATTAAACCAATGCCAATAGGCCGCCGCGCCGATGCCCACCAGCGAGACCACCGCCCCAATCAACATCATCACGGATGGACTCACCCGCCACGGCGCCGGCAGGTACATATCGCCGGCGGGGGCGACAACGTAACGGACCGCCGGCTGCATATGCGGTACCCGCCCCAGAAAACCGCTGATCCACCCGCCTTCCGTCCCTCCAAAAACACCCAGATAGCCAGCGCAGGTCGCGCCGATGGACAGTACAATCAACGGCAGCCACATAGTCGGCGCGCCGTCCAACGAATGGGGGTAATGGCTGGCAATTTCTGGTTTGTGGATTGTGGTGTGTAGTGTCTGGTTTACGGTTTCTGGTTCGTAGCCCGCAGCTGCGATCTTGCCTTCATCCTTCCCCGTATCTCCGTGCCCCCGCGTCCCCGCGTCCCCGCGTCCGTTTCCGCCGCCATCCTGTAGCCCCGGCAGTGTAAACGCGGACGGCTCATGCTGGCCCGCCGTCGCGGGCAGCCTCAGCTCGCCACAAAACACCCGGAAGAACACCCGAAAGGTGTAGTAGGCCGTCAGCAGAGCCGTCAAAAGGCCGATGACCGCTAACCAGGGGCCGAGGCCCCAAGTGGCGTTCATCGCGGCGGATAAAATATCATCCTTGCTGAAAAAGCCGCTGAAGCCGGGAAAGCCCGCCAGGGCCAGACACCCCGTCAGAATGCAGACGGTCGTGATCGGCATCTTCTTTCCCAAGCCGGACATTTTGCGGATATCCAGTTCGCCGCCCATCGCGTGCATTACCGACCCGGTGGCCAGGAATAACAGGGCTTTAAAAAAAGCATGGGTAAATACGTGGAATACGGCGCTGGCGCCCGCGGCTACCCCCAACCCCATAAACATATAGCCCAACTGCGAGATCGTTGAATAGGCCCAGATGCGCTTCATGTCGAACTGGCGCAGGGCAATCGTGGCCGCCAGGAAGGCGGTAAAGCAGCCGATGATTCCCACCAGGTGCAACACCGGCTGATCGTACAGAAACAGCGGCAGGCAGCGGGCAATCAAATAAACTCCGGCGGTGACCATGGTGGCGGCATGGATCAAGGCCGAAACCGGGGTGGGGCCTTCCATGGCGTCGGGCAGCCACACGTGCAGTGGAAACTGCGCCGATTTGGCGAACGCTCCAAACATCAGCAGCAGCGGAATCCAGAACAGGGCCGTCGCATGGGCGGCTCGAAACGCTGGATTGGCCAGCACGCCGTAGAAGACGGTGCTGAATTTCAATGAATGAAACGTCAAATATAGCATCAGCACGGCCACGGCGAAACAGGTATCGCCGATACGATTGGTGATAAACGCCTTGGTGGCCGCATCCCGGGCGGATGGGCGGGGATAGTAATATCCAATGAGCAGATAGCTGGCCAGGCCCACCCCTTCCCAGCCCAAGTACACCAGTAGAAAATTGTTCGCCAACACCAGCGTGGTCATGAAGAACACGAAGATGCTCATATAGGCGAAAAAACGCCAATAGCCGTAATCGCCCTCCATGTACCCGGCGGAATAAATGAAAATGAGCAGGGAAACGCCCGTCACAAAAGTGACGAAAAGCGCCGCCAGCGGATCCAGGAAGATACCAGCGGACACTTTAAATCCACCGGCCGCGATCCAGGTCCACAGGGTGGATTGCACATAGGGCGCCCCTCCGGCGATCGCCTGGCCCCACTGACATTTCAGCAGCAGGAACAGCGCGACAAAAAAGGACACCGCCACGCCGCTGATCGCCGGCACGTGGGCAGCGCGTTTGAGTTTGGTGCCGCTGAGCAGCGCGGCCAGGATGGCCGCGGCCAGCGGAAAGGCAGGAATCAACGGTGCAAAGTCAATCGGTGTCATGCGTAATGGTTTCTGGTTTCCAGTTTCTAGTTTTTGGTTTCGGGTTTGCGGTTGGAAATTCGCTGTTCCTGTCCCAAACCTTTTACTTCCTGCGTCTTCCTTATTACTGGCCCCGTCTGAGCCGTGGCTTTTTTCTTTCCCCTTGCCCGGTCACCCTCGCAGGTCAGACCAGGCGTCCACGTTTAGGGTTCGGCGTCGGCGGAACAGCAGCACCACCAACCCCAGCGCCAGCGCGGCCTCCGCTGCGGCGATGCTCAACACAAAGATCACGAACGATTGCCCTGCCGTGTTTTGGTAATAGCAACTGAAGGCAATCAGGTTGATGATAATTCCCTGGAACATCAACTCGGTGGAAAGAAACATCAGAATCAGGTTCCGGCGGGCTAGAAAGCCAACCAGGCCAATCGCAAATAATGCCGCCCCCAACGCCAAATACTCCAGCAAGATCGGTTGTGCCAACGAGTTCATCGCTTTTTCCAGTTCCGTGCCTTGGTTTCCGGTGGGTGGTTTCTGGTTTTCGGATCACCAGGGGCGGCGCACAACCCGCCATTCGCGGCCCGCCAGCGCAGCGCTCATTCCGCGGGTACGTCCGCGGCCCCCAAGATCCGTACCACCGGTTCGTGCTTGCGGGAAATCATCACCGCGCCGACCAGGGAAATCGTCAACAAAATGCCCGCCAGCTCCAAGGGCAGGGCGTAATGCGCATACAAATTAGCGCCCAACGCCGCCAAGCCGGCGAAACTCCCGGCCGCGGCGGCATGGCCGCTCGCCAGAGGCGTCCTCGCCAGCATGAACCCATCCATTGGACCGCCGAACAGTAGTTGTAAAATCATCCCCAGAAATACAAAACTCACCAGCACCGCCAGAAGGGGATCCGCGCTGACACGGTCGTAATCCGCGGCGGGAATTCCGCCACCGGGGCTGGCCAGCATGATCACAAATACATAGGTTACCAAGATGGCGCCAGCGTAAATCACGATCAACACGACCGCCATAAATTCTGCCAGCAGCAATATCAGCAGGGCCGCCACGGACAGCGTCACGAGCACAAAGTACAAGGCACAATAGATCGGACGCGGATGGCACACCACCCCCACCGCGCTGGCTAAAGCGATGGCCGCGAAAACGTAGAAGAATATTCCCGCAGGGGCCACGGCCGCAGCCAGCGGCCCGTGGGACAGCCACAGGCCCAACTCCACGAATCCCCCACCCAAAGCCAACACACCGAGCAATGCCCCGAATTGGCTCATTCTCCGACGGCCGTGTGGCAGCATCAGGTATAAACTGATCGCCCCCACCGCGGTCGCCGCCAGCAGCCAGTTGTTCATCGTCGCACCCGTGCCCAGAATGCCCCGTACGGTTCCCCCAGCCGCCGGTCGGCGAACTCTGTCCATCCGCAAGAACACCGTCAAGGTTGTGAATTATGGCGCACCGAACAGGAATTGCAAGCGCGGGGGATCCTGAAAAAGTGCGGTGGAACTCGTTCTCATGGTGGGCCGGGCCAGGCATGTTCGCAGCGGCCATAGGGACATGGCCGGCTCCGGAACATCCAGTTCGGGCATGGATCCAGTGTGAACCGCGTGTCCAGTTCGCCCCCGGCGGCCACCGCAGCCGGTCGGAGAGTCGCCCGCATGGAGACCGGTGTCCCGATCGCCGGTGCGAACCACCCATGCCTGCGCCGAGCTAATCTCCGGCGGCCGGGTGCCCGGCTGCGCCTTTCCCGCCTCGTCCCAGGCACGCCGGATTTTGTCCAGTCGCGCGCCATCGCTTCGCGACCTGACACCGCCCGCGAATTGGGTCAGCCCCGGCCGCTTCGCCAGCGCCAGCGTGGCGTTGCATGGTCAGCGGCCCGAGTGGAGAATAGACTTTGTGCCGACGGATTTGCGTATCGCGGCCAAGCGAATTCTAGTCATCATGCCCAACTGGCTGGGTGACGCAGTGATGGCCACGCCTTTTTTGCGCGCCCTGCGCGACCGGTACCCACAGGCGCACATCGCGGCGCTGGCCTCGGATCGCGCCGCGGTGGTGCTCCACGGGCTGCCGTTTATTGACACTCCCCTGCCCTATTCCGGCGCCGCGTCGGGCGGCCGGAATGACCGCCGCGGCCGCGTAGGGCGG
>JAJZKJ010000068.1 GCA_021804195.1 Acidobacteriota bacterium | reverse complement strand
CATGCCGCACGGCACACCTGAATAGAACAAATGGTCCCATTACCATGGGCCTTACCTCACACCTTGGGTTGCGGGCATAGCCCGCGCTATGGCCTCTGTGGCTCTGCGCGCCACCCAATATCGCGGCGTTCAATCCAACAACAACTTCGTGTCTTGGGGCCTTTGTGGTGAAAATCGGCGTCTCTATCCGCAAGGCAATCCCGATAGATTGGCTCCTGCTCGATTGAGATTTCGGCATGCCAGATTCAAAAAGTGAGTCTGCGGCGCTGGGCGACGAGGGCTGACCGCGGCCAGCACCGGCGGTCGCGTTCTGTGGCCGTGGCGATATTCCGGGTTTTTGTGTGTTTGTGGTAAATTTACGCCGTTGTGGGCTGCGGGTATGCTGCGCTGTTGGTTAGTGTGAAGGCTGCCGTTTGTATAGACGGTAACCGGGCAGGTTTAGTGCCTGCGCCATTATGAACGGGGGCCGGCGAGGTTTGCCTGTATCACACCAGTCGCGTTTACTGCGCAGCGCATGGGGTTTACCAACCTCTTTGCCTAGAAGCGCGACGGTAAGCGGCACCCTTAGGAGAAACGCTGCAATGTCCGGATACAATCCGCACGCTATCGAAAAAAAATGGCAGGCCCGCTGGCTTGCCGAGAAAACATTTGCCTCCACGCGCGAGTCGGCCAAGCCCAAGTACTATGCGTTGGACATGTTTCCGTATCCATCGGGTGAAGGTCTGCATGTCGGCCACCCTGAGGGTTATACGGCCAGCGATATTGTGGCGCGGTACAAGCGGGCCTGCGGTTACGCGGTGATGCACCCGATGGGGTGGGACGCTTTTGGCCTGCCGGCAGAGCAGTACGCGCTTAAAACCAATACGCATCCGCAGGTTATAACGCAGAAAAATATTGAACGCTTTCGGGCGCAGCTTCAGGCGATTGGTTTTTCTTATGATTGGGACCGGCAGGTGAACACCACCGACCCCGACTATTACCGCTGGACGCAATGGATATTTCTGCAACTTTTTGACACCTGGTTTGACGAAACACAAAATCGCGGGCGGCCTATCGCGGAGCTTATCAGCGAGTTTGCCGCCGGCAAGCGGGCGCTGCCTGCGGGCCAATCGTGGGATAAACTTACCGCGACCGAGCAGCGTCAAGTTCTAAGCGACTACCGGCTGGCCTATCTTGCGGAAGTGCCTGTGAACTGGTGCCCCGGTCTGGGCACGGTGCTGGCCAATGAAGAAGTGATAGACGGCAAAAGTGAGGTGGGGGGCTTTCTGGTGGAGCGGCGGCCCATGCGCCAATGGATGCTGCGCATCACCGCGTATGCGCAGCGATTGCTTGATGGCCTGGCCGATCTGGAATGGCCGGAATCGCTTAAGCTGATGCAACGCAATTGGATTGGGCGTTCGGAAGGGGCGGAGGTTGAGTTTTTACTGGAAAACGGCCACGGGCGATTGACGGTGTTTACCACTCGGCCCGACACGCTGTTTGGTGCGACGTACATGGTCATTGCGCCGGAGCATCCGCTGATAGCCAATGCTCAAGGCAATCATCAACTGCCTGCCCAATGGCCGGCGGCAACGCCCGAAGCATGGCGTTATAACTCGGCCAGCCCGGCTGCGGCAGTGGCCGCCTACCAAAAGTGGGCGGCGGGCCGGAGCGACCGTCAGCGGCAGGAAGACACCGGCAAAACCGGCGTATTTACCGGCTTGTATGCCATCAACCCGGTGCAGGGTGCGCGGATACCGATTTTTGCGTCGGATTATGTACTGATGGGATACGGTTCGGGCGCGATTATGGCGGTGCCGGCGCATGATGAACGTGACTTTGAATTTGCCGGTGTATTTGGGTTGCCCATTACCCGTGTGGTATCGGCTGATGCCGGCATTGGCGATGCCGGCAGATTGCCGCTGTGCGACCCGGGGTATGCGGTAAACTCCGGGTTACTGGATGGCATGCCCACGGCTGAAGCCAAAACCCGGATGATTAATTATATGGAAGAAAAGTCTCTGGGCCGGCGACGGGTGCAGTACAAATTGCGTGACTGGCTTTTTTCGCGGCAGCGTTATTGGGGCGAGCCGTTTCCGCTGGTGCATTTGGAGGATGGCACAACCGTGGCGCTGGCCGATGATCAGTTGCCGGTGCGACTGCCGCCGCTGGACGATTTTAAGCCCACCGGCACGATGGAACCACCGTTATCGAAGGCGCAAGGCTGGCGCGATGTTGTGGTGCTGCTCGATGGCTCGGCGGCAGGGCGAGCACGCATTGTGCCCGCAGGCACGCATGGCGCGACGGCTGCACGGCGGGAACTCAACACCATGCCGCAATGGGCCGGCTCGTGCTGGTATTACCTGCGATATATGGACCCCCGCAATTCGCAGGAGTTTTGTTCGATGGCGGAGCAGCGCTACTGGCTTGGCGGCGGAGCGGGCGGCGGCGGGGTGGATTTGTATATCGGCGGTGTGGAACATGCGGTGCTGCACCTGCTGTATTCGCGCTTTTGGCATAAGGTTTTGTTTGACCGTGGGTTGGTGGCGTGTGCGGAGCCTTTTGCCAAGCTGGTAAATCAGGGGCTGATTTTGGGGGAGGCGGAGTTTACGGCGTTTGCGGCGGCCGACGGCCGATATGTTTCGACCGGCGACATCGAGCCTGACTGGGGAACGCAAATCGGCCCGGATGGACGGCCGCAGCATACGAGTCGCATTCGCAGCTCGGGGGAACTGGTGGTAGGGCGGGCGCTTGAAGCGAAGGACGTTGAAAAGCGCGGCGAGGCGTTTGTACTTAAGAGTGATCCGAACATTCAGGTGGATGCCCGCTCGTTTAAGATGAGCAAATCCCGGGGCAATGTGGTAAACCCGGATGATGTTATAGCTGATTACGGCGCCGATTCGCTGCGATTGTTTGAAATGTTCATGGGGCCGCTGGAGCAGGTAAAGCCCTGGAGTACCGCCGGCGTGGAGGGTGTGTATCGCTTTTTGCAGCGGCTGTGGCGTAACCTGCTGGGCAGCGACGACAACCCCGGCCCGCGCGTGGCAGCGGCTGATGCCGCTGGCTGGAAGCGAATAGATGGAACATTGCTTTCGGCCCAAGAGCAGCAGCAAGCCGCTGAAGACGCGGCTGCAGCCATAAGGCATACACATCGGCTGGTGCGCAAGGTTACGGGCGACATCGAGCGGTTATCATTTAACACGGCCATCAGCGCCATGATGGAGTTTAACAACACGCTGGCGAAACTGCGGTGGGTGTCGGCTGATGCCGCGGCGGCGCTGGTGCGTGTGCTTGAGCCGTTTGCACCGCATATTGCCGAGGAGTTGTATTCGCAGCTATGGCCGCAGTCGCAGGCGGCATCGGTGAGCCTCGTGCCGTGGCCCAGGTGGGATGAAGCCCTCTGTGTGGATGCGGAGCTTGAGGTTCCGGTGCAAATAAGTGGCAAGCTCTCGGGGCGGGTGAAGGTGCCTGCGCAAGCGGATGAAGACGCGGTATTTGCTGCGGCCCTTGCGGATGAGGGCGTTCAGGCCAAACTGGCGGGGCGACCTGTAAAGAAAAAGATTTATGTGAAAGGGCGCATGGTCAATTTGGTGGTTTAACTGCCGCCGTGTGAGGCTGGGGCGCTGCAGGCCTTTGCGTACGATGTTTGCCAGGCTGGCAGGCCGCGCCGCAGGGGGCGGTCGCTCCCGCAAATAGATGGCGGCTGATCGGGCGGGGTTGGGTGTTGTTGGTCGCGCTGCGTTTTACGCGCTGACGAATACATTGCGGACAAGCATATGGAACAGTGGTACAGGCGCATTATAAGTGGCGAGGCGGCCGGGTTGCTGCCGGCGCTGGTGCGCGGGCTGCTGCGGTTCATTTCATGGCCATATGGGGCGGTCGTTTATGTGCGCAACCGTGCGTTTGACCGTGGTGTTAAGCCGGTGGTTAAACTGCCGGTGCCGGTGATTTCGGTCGGTAATATTACCACCGGCGGCACGGGCAAAACGCCGACGGTCATTATGGTGGTGAAATATCTTGAGCAATTGGGAAAGCGCCCGGCGGTGCTTACCCGAGGATATGGCGCACCGCGCGGGGGTGTTGCGGATGAAGTGCTTGTCATTCGGCAAAGCTGTCCCGGCGTGCCGGTTGTGGTGAACCCCGACCGGGTGGCCGGCGGCCGGGAGGCGATCGAGAAGCATCAAGCCGAGGTGCTGGTGTTGGACGATGGATTTCAGCATCGGCGGATAGGCCGCGACATGAACATAGTGCTGATAGACGCCACCAGCCCGATGGGCATTCCCGGACTGTTTCCGCGGGGGTCGTGGCGCGAGCCGCCGGGTAATTTGTCGCGGGCGACGCATATTATGCTGACCCGATGTGAGCAGGTATCGCCGGAACTTGCCGACCTTGCGGCGGACCTGCTTTCGCAGTGGGTTGGCCCCAAGCATATTTATCAGCAAAGCACGCAGGTGACGGGGCTGTTTGATGCGGCAGGCCGCGCGGTGCCGTTGGCCGGCCAGCCGGTGGTGTTGTTTGCCGGTGTCGGCAATCCAGATGGCTTTTTGAGCACGGTGCGCAGCCTGGGGTTGCACGTTTTGGCGGGCTGTTGGTTTGGCGATCACCATAACTATGATGTTGGCCGGGACTTTGCGGCTATGGAAGCGTCAGCCAGGGAACACCGAGCCTGCGCGTATGTGACGACACAAAAGGACGCGGTAAAATTAAACACAGCGTCGCGGGCCGGGTTGCCGATTTGGCATGTGCGCATCGAAAGTTGCATACGCAACCTGGTACAGGAGCACCAGTGGCGGTCGGCTTTGGCCGAGGTCACCGGGGCAGGCTGCAGTAAGTCGGCAGGTATCCGGTAACCCGGCGCCTCTCGGGCTGGTTAATCCTGCAGCGCGACTTGGCTGGCTTCGCGACGGCCCGAAATGTCCGAAATGCAGGGAGCGGCGGGGTGGGTTGAAGTTTTTGTGTGTGAGCGGGAACACCGCATTTAAGCAGGAGCGCCATTGCGGCGATAAATCATGCAGCATTCTCCAGCCGAACTTGCAACTGCACTGGAGGCCTTTGGCCAGCCGCACATTTTGGTGGTGGGCGATTTGATATTGGACCAATATGTGTATGGCGATGCCGAGCGTTTAAGCCCTGAAGCGCCGGTGCCGGTGGTGCGTGAGCGGCGGCGTGAACGCCAGGCGGGCGGAGCGGGTAATGTGGCGGCGTTTTTGACGGCGTTGGGTGCGCGCTGTTCGCTGGCGGGCGTGGTGGGCCAGGATGATGCGGGGCGTGCGGTGGTGGGCATTCTGGCGCAGGCGGGCGTAAATACCGAATTGATTATGACGGTAGCAGACCGGCCCACATGCACCAAAACCCGTTTTGTGGGCTTGGCGCAGCACCGCCATCCACAACAGATGCTGCGGTTGGACCTTGAGGAGACCGAGCCGATTGCCGCTGCCGCGCGGAACGAGCTTCTAAGCAAAATCGCTGATAGTTTGCCGCAGGTGCATGCGCTATGTATTGAAGATTACAACAAGGGGCTGCTGACCGATGACCTGTGCCAGGAAATTATTTCCATGGCTCGCAAGGCGGGCGTTGCTGTGCTGGTAGACCCGGCATCTATTCGCAATTATTCGCGGTACCGCGGCGCAACAGCAATTACCCCCAACCGCACGGAGGCCGAAGCCGCCACGGGCCTGCGTATGAATGATGTCATGGTTGAAGCGGCGGCGCTTGGCAAAATGTTGATGGGCCAGTTGCAGCTTGAGGCCTGCGTGCTCACGCTGGATCGGCACGGCATGTACCTGCTGGAAAAAGATAAGCCCGGGCGCATGCACACCACGCGGGCGCGAAACGTATACGACGTTACCGGGGCCGGCGACATGGTGCTGGCGATGCTGGCGCTGGCGTGTGCGTGCCGTGCAAGCTGGAGCATGGCGGTGGATTTGGGCAACATTGCCGGCGGGCTGGAAGTGGAGCGTTTTGGCTGTGTGCCGCTGTCGCGCGGCGAGATACTCGCCGAGCTGCGCCGGGCGCAAGGCTCGGCGGCGGCCAAAGCGGCGGAGGTTTCGTGGCTGGCGGCGACACTTTCTGAGCAGCGACGGCAGGGGCGCAAGATTGTATTTACGAATGGCGTATTTGACATTCTCCATGCGGGGCATGTGCAGTACCTGCAGTTTGCGCGTAGTCAGGGCGAGTTGCTGGTGGTGGGCGTGAACAGTGATGAATCGGTGCGCCGGCTTAAAGGCTCCAAGCGGCCCATCAACAGCCTGCAGGATCGGCTGGCGGTTTTGGCCGCACTGCAGGCGGTGGACTATGTGGTGGCATTTGAGGAAGACACGCCGCAGCAGCTTGTTGAGGCGTTGCAGCCCGATGTGCTGGTAAAGGGAGCCGACTACGAAAACAAGCCCATTGCCGGAGCCGATGTGGTAAAACATCGCGGCGGGCAGGTGGTGCTTGCGCCGCTGCTGGCGGGCCGATCTACCACGGCGGTGGTGGAGCGGTCGAAGTTGTAGAAGACTCTCTGGTTAATGGACCTGATTTGGGTGGGCCGAAATGGCCGGCAGCATATTGGCTTGTATACAATTGCCGCTTGCTGGGCATCGGTAGGCCAACAGGCCTGAGCGGGGATTTGGCGGGGCTGGTTGGGTATGCGGTGCGGGCGGCCTGATAGCGCACCGGGGCGTTGAAACGCATGGATGATGTTATAGTAACGTGGCGTGCCGCGTGTGTGGGCGCCGTGTAAGAGATGCTTTAAAAGCTGGAAAATAGTGAGGCAGCGGTCATGGCCAATCGGGCGGTCTTTATG
The DNA here is from genome assembly GCA_021804195.1 of Acidobacteriota bacterium. The sequence continues at coordinate 2,139 of JAJZKJ010000068.1, read as the reverse complement.
GACCGGGACAACACGATCATTGCCAACGACGGCTATTTGGGCGATCCGGCGGGGGTTAAGCTGCTGCCCGGAGCCGCCACGGCCATTGCATCGTTAAGGCGGCTGGGATATCGCATTGTGGTGGTGTCTAACCAAAGCGGTGTGGCGCGCGGGCTGTTTGATGAAGCTGCTGTCAAGGCGGTGAACGATGAGATGTGCCGCCAGCTTAAGCGCCAGGCCGATGCTCTAGTGGATGCCATTTACTATTCGCCGCATCATCCTGATGCGCCGGTTGCGGAGTACAGGCAAGACCATCCGTGGCGCAAACCCAAGCCGGGCATGTTGCTGCACGCGGCGGGCGAGTTAAACCTTGATTTGGCTCAAAGCTGGATGATCGGCGACCAACCGCGCGACGTAGATGCCGGCGCTGCCGCCGGCTGCCGCACGATTTTGCTTGGTAATGAGCCCACCGCAGTTGCCGGCGGCGATGGGGAGGCAAAGCCTGATTTTGTTGTGGCGTCGCTGGCGGATGCAGCGCGCATTATTGTGCGCGAAGGGGCGAATCCTCCGCCGGAGCCGCCGCCGGCTGCCGCGATTTTGCCGCAGGCCCCGGCCGCACCGGAAGAGCGGGAAACCTCGGCGCCAGTTGTGAAGCCGCAACCACCATTGCAGATACTGCCGGCCGGTGCGGCGCCGGCGGCGGGCGCCGCAGGCAGTGCCGGCAAAACCGCCGCTGAAGTAACAGAATCGGTCGCTCATTTAGACATCCTTGAGCAAATGCTGCAGCAGTTGCGGCATTTAAACCATGGACGACACTCGCATGAGTTTACGCGCGAAATGTTTTTGGCGGCAATGGTGCAGTTCGTGGCTCTTTTGTTTCTTGCAATGGCGGCGTGGGATGCGGTCGCCGCTCTTAATGTACCGATTGATGCCAACTGGTGGTATAACAAAACCACCGAACAACTTGGAGCCATTGAGTGGCTGCTCGCGGCGCTGGTCGGCGAAGTGATGGTGCTGGCGCTGCTGCGGATGGGGCAGGCAAAATAACTGCGGCGGCAGATGAATCTATCTGCTATTGATTTTTATAAGCTGGGGAATTGTGTCATGTCGCTGCGGCCGATTATAGGCATTACGACCGATAACGCCGATGCTCTAAGTAATCCGCCGACATTTGAATCGCCGGCGGTTTATGCCGATGCGGTGGCCGGCGCAGGCGGCTTGCCATTGCTGCTGCCGCAGACGCATGATCATGCGCTTCGCGAAGAGATGCTATCGCGGCTCGATGGGCTGGTGTTTGCCGGCGGCGACGACCTTAACCCGGCTCTGTATGGTCAGCCGCTGCATGCCAAGACTCGTCTGATGCACGAGAGGCGGCAGGCTTTTGATTTAGCGATGCTGGCGCTGGCGGAGCAGGCAAACATACCCACGCTGGGGATATGCCTTGGCTTTCAGGAAATGAACGTGCAGCGCGGCGGCACGCTGCATCAGTACCTGCCCGAAGCGGGCCTGCCGGGGGCGGTGCTTCACGCGGGTGACCCGCTGAATGTTACCGACCGCAACGCCTGGCACGATGTTGCCGTAGCGCCGGGCAGCCGGCTGCAGAGGTTATGCGGACAGCCTAAACTCAAAGTGAACTCGCGCCACCGCCAGGGGTTGGCACGGTTGGGACATGGTTTGACGGCCACCGGCGTAGCGCCGGACGGCACGGTGGAAGCGATCGAAGATGCGACGCTTGCGTTCTGGCTGGGTGTACAGTGGCATGCGGAGGCCATGGCCGAGCCGCAGCATCAATCGCTTTTTGCGGGTTTGGTGGCGGCTGCGAGGGTGTATCAGGCGCAGGGCCGATAGCTGGTATCAGGATAAGTTTTGTGTGAACGCATCGAGTGCAGGCATTTACCGTGCGCTGGGTGCGGGTTTGTGGTTCGGATGCATAATATCATCAATGGGGTTGTCACTGGGCGTGGCCGCCGCCATGCTCGGGCACAAAATCAACCTGTTGCCATATAAAGCCGGCAAAATGGGTGGCATCGGTCTGTAGCCCCATTGTTTGGCTTGGCAGCAGGCTGTTGAGCTTGTCTGGAACAAACATCGCCGACAAGGCGCCGAGCGACGTCGGTGTGGCGGCCATTTGGGTTGGGCCGCTCGGCGGCGGCAGTTGTG
>JAJZKJ010000067.1 GCA_021804195.1 Acidobacteriota bacterium | reverse complement strand
CAATGCGCAGGCTCTGATCGGCGACGACGATGCCGACCTCGCCCCGCGGAATCATGCCCAGACCCACGCGCAGGGCGTCGCGCCGGCCCAGCGGCAGCGCCGCCAGCCCGCAGGCCACCAGTTTGGAAATCATGGCAATGAGGGTCAGTGCGGCGATCAGAAACAGGGCATGGCGGGTCATCAGATCGTGAGCGTTCACGCGCAGCCCGATGTTGGCCAGAAAAAACGGCACCACGAAGCTGCTCACCGCCTCGGCGCGCTGGCGCAGGGGCCGGCCCTCGCTTTCGGTTTCGCTCAGAAATATGCCGGCCAGAAAGGCGCCAATGATCGCGGCCAGCCCGATGTAGGCCGACATGGCGGAAAAGCCCAGTAACAGCACCAGCGAAAACGCCCATACCGGCGAGCCGGCGCGCAATTGGCCCAGGCGCGGGCTCAGCCGCGGCCAGGCGGCCCGGCGCAGCACCAGAACGAGAATGAAGAACGCAGTCACGAAACCGAGGGTAAAGGCGATATTGGTCAGCTTCAAATGCGGCGCGGCAAAGCTGGCCAGGATGGAAAGCGCCAGCAGGCCGAGTATGTCGTCGAGCACCGCCGCGCCCAGAATCACCCGCCCGAAGCGGCTGCGCGTGGCCCCGAAGTCGGCCAGCACCTTGGCCGTGATTCCTATACTGGTCGCCGTCAGCAGGGTGCCCACAAAACGCGCGGTGATGGGATTTTCTCCCACCGCGCGGGCAAACCACCAGCCCAGCCCCAGCGGCGTTAACACTCCCAGCACGGCCACCGCCAGGCTGAGCGTGCCCTGCTCCAGCATTTCCTCGGGCTGGGTTTCCAGCCCGGTCTCAAACAATAAAAAGATCACGCCGATTTCGGCCATGAAATCGAGCGTGCCCGAGGGCCGCAGCCAGCGCAGCACACTGGGGCCGACGATAAACCCGGCCAGAATCTGCCCCACCAATCCCGGCTGCCGCAGGCGGATGCAGATTTCCTCGCCGATCTTGGCCGCCGCCAGCAGCAGAAACAAACTGAACAACGCATGTAACTGGTGGTGAGGCATCGGCATCCCGAACGGCACAAACGGTTGCCGCTTAACTCAAGATAACGGGAAGTCAGAGCCGAACCCACTAAAAAGCGGGCGTATGGAATGGAAGCCGCAGGTCACAGAAGCGGTAATTTCTACCTCCGGCAGGCGCTTCGAGTCCGGCTTTCGCCGCCGCAAAATCCGGAGAAAAACCCACAAAACACAGGTTTTTACGCGAAATCCGTGAATGGCATTAAATTTGCAAGTTGAAATGGCGAATCGCGGTCATTCAAAATCTCATTGTGCCTCGGGCACGAAGGAGCTCGTGATGCAATCCCAAAAATGGGTCAAGATCTGGACTTTGAGCGCGGTGCTTGCCGCGTTTGGGTGGTTGGCCGGATGCGGCGGCAGCGGGCCGAAGCTGGTGCCGACCGGCGGACAGGTCACCACCACCATGAGTGATCCCTCCACCTGCTCGAGCGCCACCGGCGGACCTTTTAGCCATATCTATGTCACCGTGGCCGACGTCGAAGCCACGCTCGACAGCAGCGGCAACAGCGGCTGGCAGGACCTGACCCCCAATCTGAAAACCACTCCCATGCAGATTGATCTGCTCTCGCAGGCCAATACGCAATGCCTGCTGGCCACGCTGGGTGATGTGAAACAGTTGCCGCCGGGCAATTACGCCATGATCCGGCTCTTGCTCGAGCCCAACTCCTCGGCCTCCCTGGTCAGCAACAATGCCTGCGGCAGCACCGCGGCCAATTGCGTGGTGCTGTCCGCCAATAACAGCGTGCAGACGCTGCAGTTGTCGAGCGAAGCCCAGACGGGAATTAAAATTCCGGCCAGCCAGATCTCCGGCGGCAAGCTCACGGTGGCCGATGGCCAGGCGGCGGATCTGGATATTGATTTCAACTCCTGCGCCTCCATTGTGACCGAAGGCAACGGCCAGTACCGGCTGAAGCCGGTGCTGCATGCGGGAGAAATCTCAACTAGCACCAGCATTCAAGGCACAGTGACCGACAGCGTGACCAAGCAGCCGATCCCGCCCGGCAGCATTGTCGTGGCGCTGGAGCAGCCCGACAGCAACGGGATTGACCGCGTGGTGATGCAGACGCTGGCCGACAGCAACGGCAATTTTGTCTTCTGTCCGCTGCCCGCCGGCAACAATGACTATGACGTGGTGGTGGATGCCATCAGCCAATCGGGCGTGACTTACGCCGCCACTGTGACCCGCGGCGTACCGGCCGGCACCAGTATGGGCACGATACCGCTGATCGCCGAGCCGCTGGCCAGCGGCCAGGCGCCGGCCACGATCCAGGGCCAGGTCAGCAGCATCGGCAGCAGCGGCGCGCAGCCCATATCCGTGGCTGTAAGCGCGCTGCAGTCGGTCACGCTGAATGGCAGCACGGTGCAGGTTTCGATTCCCCTGCCGCAGCAGAGCACGATTACGCCCACGCTCGACACCGCCAGCGGCAGCGGCTGCCCCAGCGGCACCGACTGCGCCAGCTATTCGCTGGTGGTGCCCGCCGCCAATCCCAATGTGGGGCAGTTCAGTTCGGGCAGCACCAGTTATTCACAAAGCAGCGCCGCGGTGGCTTATACCGTGGATGGGCAGGCGACCGAGCAGGATACAACCATTGCAACCTGCACGAACTCGGACCTGCAAACCAGCAACCTGAGCTCCGGCGGCACGCTGGATGTGACCCCTGGCAGCAGCGTAACCGCTGCCACACTGGCATTCCAGAGCTGTTTACCCCCCCCACCGCCAGCCTAACGGATCGCGCAATTCGGCCCCAATGATGGGCGGCTGGGGACTCCAGCCGCCCGTTTTTTTGATTTCCAATCCCAGCGGTATAATTCTTGAATGTCCTGGCCGGCTTAAATATAAAACTTTGCCATGGAACATTACCGCTGTCCTTTCTGCCAAAAATTGTTAAAGATGGCCAGTCCGGCGGCCCACGGATTTGTATTTAATATCGTGGTGCGGCGGGTGGTGCCGCGGGCGCCGCGGCTGCAGGCTGGCGATGTGCTGGTCGTGGTGGATTCCGATGCGCATCCGGAAGATCACTCGATTCACCGCTGCGATGATCCCGAAGGCAGGCAGATTGTGCATTGGTTCCGGGGCCGCTCGACCGAAGTTTACTCCGCCATCAATCACGCCATCCGTGAAAACTTTCAGCATCGTGTGCAAGTTCAGTAATGTGCGTCAGGCGGCGCCCGGCCCTTTAAACTATCCAGTGTGCGAATCGTAGCGGGCCAATGGGGCGGACGCCAGCTGCAGGCGCCGGCGGGCATGCGGCTGCGGCCCACCAGCGACAAATTACGCGAAACCCTGGGCAATATCTGGGCGGAACGCTGGCCCGGCGCCTGGCTGCTCGACCTTTATGCCGGCACCGGCGCCATCGGCCTGGAAGGGCTGAGCCGGGGCGCGAAGCGGGTCTGGTGGGTGGAACAGCACCCGGCCGCACTGGCGGCGCTTGATGCCAACCGGCATACGCTGCAAGCCGCCGGGGTGGTCATCGCGCGGCCGGCGCTGCCGGCCCTGAAGTGGCTGGCGCATGATGAGGAAATCGCCGCGCATGGCGGCCTGGACTTGATTTTTCTCGACCCTCCCTATGCGAGGGAGCGGGAATACGCGCAGGTGCTGGAGTTTTTATCGGTTTCGGCCCTGGCCGGCCTCCATACCCGGATCGCCGCCGAGCACGCCGCCCAGGCGGCCCTGGCCGAAGACTACGGCGGACTGCGGCGCTTGCGCATGGTGCGCCAGGGCGGAACGCATCTGAGTTTTTACCAGCGGCAATAAAACGCTCCCGCGGATATGCGGCCGCGCCGCAAAAATAAATGTTGGCCCAAGACGTTGTGTTTTCGCGGCGGCTGGTGTAATCAATGAGATTCGGGGTGTTGGCGCGGCAAAAACACCGGGCCCCGGAGGGAGAAATTTTCCGCTTTGGATATCGCGACATCATATCAAGCGCCGGCCCTGGCCGAACCCGAGGAGACGGGGCGGGAGTTCGATGCCCCGGAACGCGAAGCCGCGTTTTTTTATGGACTTTTTATGCGTGGCTATTCCTACCAGGAACTGCGCCGGGATATTGAAGTGCCGCCCGAGATCATGAAGAAATGGGAACTGGTGAGCAGCCGCGACCCCGGCTTTGCCAGCATGACTGACCGCATGCTGGGCTACCGGCGGCGGGTGCTGGCGATTTTTATGGCGCTGGTGGCACACCAGGGCGAAAGCATTCACTGATGGGCGGCGGGACCGCTTTATTTTGCGGCAAGAGGCGGCAGCAGTTCCGCCAGTTGCGCGAAGTCGCCCAGCATGCAGTCGGCCGGCGTCGCGGCCAGAGTTTCCGGCGACAGCCCGTACGTCACGCCGCAGGTCACCGTGCCGGCCTGGCGTCCGGTTTGAATATCCACGCCGCTGTCGCCGATCATCCAGGTTTCCCGCGGCTTTGCGTCCTGGGCGCGCATGAGCGCGATCAGGCCTTCGGGATCAGGCTTTTTGGTGGCGAAGCTATCCCCGCCATACACCGTGGCAAAAAAGCGCTCCATCCCCAGCCCGGCCAGGATTTTTTTGCTGTGATGCAGCGGTTTGTTGGTCAAAACCGCCATGGCATAATGCGGCTCCAGCCGGGTCAGCGTGGCCATGACGCCGGGATAAGGCCGGGTGTAGTCGAGCAGATGCTGGTCGTAATAATCCAAAAATGCCGCCAGCGCGGCGGTCAGTTCCGGCGGTTCGGAGGCTGCAAGCGGATTTGGTTCCGGGTTTGCGCTCCAGCCGGCCAGGGCGCGGCGCATCAGCATGGGCGCGCCGTTGCCGACATAGCCGACGATCCGCGCCAGCGGCAGCGCGGGCCGGCCCAGCGCGGCGAGGGCGGCGTTGACGGCGTGGGCCAGATCGAGGCTGGAATCAATCAGCGTGCCATCAAGATCAAAAACCAATAATTTCGGCCGGGGTAAAGCGGGTATGCACTCAGGATCTAAAGTCGCCATTGGAACCAGTTTTAATTTTAACGGCCGGAAGGGAAACTGCGCTATACTGAGGCTGAATTGCTGTCCTGCCCGCGGGGACGCGCCCGGCCGACATCCGCCCAGGATTGAAGTCCTGCCGCGGGTGCGCTGGAAGGAGAGATTGCGATGTTTGATGGAGTTCTCCAGCCCATTCACCTGTTGATTATTCTGGGCATTTGCCTGCTCATCTTCGGGCCCGCCAAGCTGCCCCAGCTTGGCAAAGGCCTGGGCGAGAGCATTAAAGAGTTCAAAAAGGCGATCAACGAAGTGAGCAACTCGAATAACACCACCCCGCCCGCCAGTTCCAACGAAGAGAAAAAGTAGGCGGTTTAATTCAATCCCCGGCGTTCGATTCCCCGCGCCACCGCATCGGGTAGCGTGACTTTCCTGTGCCGGGCTAAAGACCTGATTTTCCCTGCCTTTCACATTCATATTGACAAGTCGGCGCATCTGTCTATATGATTTAGCAGTCGGAAGTTGAGACTGCTAAATGTCTGTAATCATTAGCCTTGACAATTCCGGCTGGCAATTCAACCTGGCAAGTGCCAGAAAAGAGTCCCGGCGTGGCGCATGCCCGCGCCGATTTCATCAGGAGACACGCATATGGCAAAAATAAGGCCTCTGCACGACCGGCTGCTGGTCCGGCGGATAGAGGAACAGGAAACCATCCGCGGCGGCATCATCATTCCCGATTCCGCCAAGGAAAAGCCCCAGGAGGGCGAAGTCGTCGCCGTCGGCAAGGGCAAGGTGCTCGAAGACGGCAAAGTGCAGCCGCTGGACGTGAAAGAAGGCGACCGCATTTTGTTTGGCAAATACTCCGGCAACGAAATCAAGCTTGACGGGGAGGAACTCCTCATCCTGCGCGAGGAAGAAGTGCTGGGCGTTCTGGAAACCAAGGCGGCGAAAAAGTAATTCGCGAAAAAAGGAAATCAGGAGGAAATCATGCCAAAAAGGATCGTTCATGGCGAGAATTCGCGCCAGGCCATTTTGCGCGGGGTCAACACGCTGGCCGATGCGGTGAAGATCACGCTCGGGCCCAAGGGCCGCAACGTGGTGATTGAAAAGAAATTCGGCTCCCCCACCATCACCAAAGACGGCGTGACGGTGGCCAAGGAAATCGAGCTGAAAGACACGCTGGAAAACATGGGCGCGCAGATGGTGCGCGAAGTGGCGTCGAAGACCAGCGACGTGGCCGGCGACGGGACCACGACCGCGACGGTGCTGGCGCAGGCGATCTTCCGCGAGGGCGTGAAGAACGTGGCCGCCGGGGCCAACCCGATGGCGCTCAAGCGCGGCATTGACCGCGCCGTCGTCACCGCGGTGGAGGAGATCAAGAAAATGTCGAAGCCGGTGCAGGGCGACATGATCGCCCAGGTCGGCACCATTTCGGCCAACAACGACTCCACCATCGGCACCATCATCGCCGAGGCGATGAAGAAGGTGGGCAAGGACGGCGTCATCACGGTCGAGGAATCGAAGACCATGGAGACGCAGCTGGACGTGGTCGAGGGCATGCAGTTTGACCGCGGCTATCTGTCGCCTTACTTCGTCACCGATCCGGACCGCATGGAAGCCGTGCTGGAAGACCCCTACATCCTGATCCACGAAAAGAAGATCAGCGCGATGAAGGACCTGCTGCCGCTGCTCGAGCAGATTGCGCGCTCGGGCAAGCCGCTGATCATCATCGCGGAAGATGTCGAGGGCGAGGCGCTGGCCACGCTGGTGGTCAACAAGCTGCGCGGCACGCTGCACGCCTGCGCGGTCAAGGCGCCGGGCTTCGGCGACCGCCGCAAGGCCATGCTGCAGGACATCGCCATCCTCACCGGCGGCGAGTTCATCAGCGAGGAGATCGGGGTCAAGCTGGAGTCGGTGCAGTTGAGCTCGCTCGGCCGCGCCAAGAAGGTGGTGATTGACAAGGACAACACCACCATCGTCGAAGGCAACGGCAAGACCGGCGAAATCGAGGGCCGCGTGAAGCAGTTGCGCGCCCAGATTGACGAGACCACCTCCGATTACGACCGCGAGAAGCTGCAGGAACGGCTGGCCAAACTGGTCGGCGGCGTGGCGGTGATCAAGGTGGGCGCGGCGACCGAGACCGAAATGAAGGAAAAGAAGGCCCGGGTCGAGGATGCCATGCACGCCACCCGCGCCGCGGTCGAGGAAGGCATCGTGCCGGGCGGCGGCGTCGCCCTGGTGCGGGCGGAAAAAGCCGTCAATGCCCTCAAGATGGACGACGGCGACGAGCAGATCGGCGTCAATATCGTGCGCCGCGCGCTGGAAGAGCCGCTGCGCCAGATTGCCCAGAACGCGGGCAAGGAAGGCGCCATCATCGTGGGCAAGATCAAGGAATCGAACGACACCGCCTTCGGCTTCAACGCCCAGTCGGAAAAGTTCGAGGATCTGGTCAAGGCCGGCGTGATTGACCCCGCCAAGGTGACGCGCTTCGCGCTGCAAAATGCCGGCTCGATCGCCGGCCTGATGCTGACCACCGAAGCCCTGGTGGCCGAAATTCCGGAGGAGAAAAAGGAAGCTCCGGCGGCGCCCGGCGGCATGGGCGGCATGTACTAAGCCGCATTCGAGATAAAGTCTCGAGCATTGAATTTCGTTTTACTTATTCCAGCCCCGCGGAACATCTGCGGGGCTTTTTTATTAGATTCACAAACAGGTATATACTGCCCCCATGACAAGGAATGCCCGCATCATGATACCGGCACGCAGATGGATTGCTCCCAACTTGCTTTTAATTTTTGCGGGCATACTTTTGGGTCAGGCTGGGCACAAGGCGCCCCCGCTGAATTTAAAAGCAATCCTCCATGCGCCCGCCGCAGTCCAGGCCAATTGGCAGACTTTACAGGGGCAATGGGTGATTCTGGAATTTTGGGCCACCTGGTGCCCGGGCTGCCGCGCCGCGATTCCCCATCTCAATAATTTGGCGCAAGCGTTCCAAGGCCGCCCTGTACGCTTCATTTCCATTACCGACGAACATACCGCCCTGGTTAAACGATTCCTAACTGAATATCCGATGAGCGGCTGGATCGGAATTGATCAGCAGGATAAAACATTTAAAAATTTTCATGTCTATGGCAGGCCTCAAACTTTCATTGTTGATCCCCATGGCATTCTGCGCTGGCAGGGTCCACCCGTGGATCTGACCAGCGAAATGCTTTCCAGCCTTTTGGCCGGGAAAAAGATTCAAATGCCGGAAGAAAATCCTTATCAACAACAATCCTTGCCGAATCCCTTTTTTGAGGTCATGATCCGGCCGGCGGCGCCGGAAGCCATGGTTGGGTATTCCCCCGGAGCGGAAAGCTGGAAATCAGGCAGCCTGCGTTTTTGGGGCGCCACGCTTCGCAATCTAATGTCGCAAGCCTACGGTGTGCCCGCCAACCGAATCGTGGGACCCGCATGGATCAGCACCCATTTGTACGATGCGCAAATTACGAATGCGGGGCTCAGCTTTCCCCATGCAGAACAGATGCTCCGGCAGGCATTGCGTGAAACATTTCAGCTTAAACTCCATAACTATTACCATAAAATGCCGGCTTACATTCTCCTGCGCCGGAACGGAACCCCACTAGGGCTTCACCCGGCACACCGGCCCGGCAAAAGCTCATGGGGAGATTCCAAAAAAGGATCGCTCCAGATGTTTGGCATGAAGCTGAATAGTTTGGCGGGGATCGCATCCAATATTCTGCATCAACCCGTCATCAATGAAACCCATATCCACGGCCGTTATGATTTCCATTTACGCTGGATCGCCAGTCAACCCACGACTTTGACACTGGCACTCGAAAAAATTGGCTTGCAATTAAAACCCGCCAGGCACAATTTTAAATTTATTTCCATTGACTCGGCGGTGGCGCCGCCGGCCTGG
>JAJZKJ010000066.1 GCA_021804195.1 Acidobacteriota bacterium | reverse complement strand
CACGCCGGTAACAGCGGATGCATTATTGCCCGGTGGGCCGTACAGCTTGTGGAAACAGGGCGAAACCAGCCGGCGGGTGAAGGACTTGGCCGGCGCCTTTGCGCAGCTTCCGCACCTGCCCAAGATGCTCAAATCGCAGGCGATTGTGGACACGCTGGTGGATGGTTGCGTGCAGGGGGCCTTCGTACTGCGCCTTACGCGGCCGGATCGCACGTTCCGCACATGGTGGCGCTGCCGCCCTGATGATACCGCGCTGGCGGATCCGGCGATGGAATTGGTGCTTCCAGAGGCGGCAGAGTTGGCGGAGATTCCCGGCGAACTGCTGGCGCCGGGTATTTTGCCGGGACTCTGGTCGGGCGGCGAATTGAGTGTCCAGACGGTTCTGGATTATTTCCGCGGCGGCAAATCGGTGCAGGTGGATAAAGGGGGCTTCACCGACGCGGTTCCGGTTCCAAAGGCGGCGGCTCAAGTCGTGAATTCGGCAATCGAAGCGGCCGTAGCCAGTGGCAAAGTCTGGTTGCTTTCCGGTCCGGCGAGCCTGCTGGGCGAACCGATTCCCGCAGGCGTGTTAAGCTCGGCGGCCTTATTGCGCATACCTCCGGAGCCGATTTCGGCGGCGGCGATCCTGCCGGAAAATCTGCCCGTGGCATGGCAAGGCGGCGTCACGACGGCTCTGGCAATTCTGACGGCACTTTCGCAGAAAGCGGGGCGGAATCTCCCCTGGCACGCGCCGCGTGACGTGATTGGCGGAGCGCTGCAGGCAAGGTTCATCGAATTAGCCGACGGTTCTGCGGCCTGGCCTTGTGAATTGCCCGCGGCGCAAGGAGTGAAGCTGAAAGTTTGCTCCAGTCGGAGCGCTGCCTCGACCTCGTCCGGCGGCGCGAATACCGTACCCCCGGCTGCGCAGGTACGAATGGTGTCCGCAGATTTTGAGCCTTCACAAGTGCAGGATTTGGCCGAATTGATTCCCGATCTCTTGGCTGTCAGCGCCAATGCCGGAGTTGCGTTAAAGTTCCACGTGCGGCTTGAGATTGGCGATGGCGGAAAATCTCCAGGTGATGATGTCCTCAAAGCACTCAACAAAGTGCTTGAACAATTGGGAGAGGATTTTCGTCTGGATTAAAGCCCAGGCATTTTTGTCGGCGACGGCGGAGGCGCGCTTACACGCTGCTCTTGGAAAGAGTGGAGCGACTCGAACCAATGAGACAAGACAAAACAGGCTCCAACTCGGCGGCGATGATGGTGTGGGCCTGCGAATTGGGGTGCACGCCATCCGGGCTCGAAACGGTCAGGGGTGGTTGGCGGCTCAAGGCCGTGCCATAGGAGACAAACGGGCAATCGACGGCGCGGGCGATCTGTTCAGCCGCCAGACGATATTCAACAAGTCCGGCGTCGGACACGGGCTGGCCGCCATGCGCGGCAATCAGGGCGGTCACATTTTTGCCGCTTAGCATCGAAAGATAAGGACCGCGCAAAGCCAGGCAATGGTTGGGCATATCGGTGAGAATCGGGGTGGCGCCGAAATCTAAAACCTTCTGGACCAGCACCTGAAGATTGTTTGTGTAATGCTCCAGCGATACCCGGCTGCGGACAATGCGCCCCTGGCTGATGACAAACCGTTTCCATTGCACGTCCACGTCGTTGCCACCGAGCATCAGCAGAGCCATCGTCGGTTGGTGTTGTCGCAGCAGGCCGTCGATCAAACGCAACGCCTCCGTGGTGGTGCGGTGAATTTCCGCATCCATGCGAATGTCCAGATGGGGCAGCTTTTCGCGCAGGATGTCCACGTAGCAGCGATCCACAAACGCGTCGATCTGCTCGCCACGTAGTTGGGCGACCCCCAGCGTGATGCTGTCTCCGACAATCAGCAGCCGCGCCGCAGTTCGTCTGAACATGTGTCAGCTCCTACTTGACCACAAGTGCGGCCGCCGGGCCGTCCCGGGTGGCGGACCCATGACCGTCATTATCATAGCGTAGATCAACCAGACGTTTGAGTTTGCGGCTCGTGCGCAGCTCCGCGGGCGCATCGATCAACACACGCAACTGGAATATTCCCAGGGCAAGATTCTTCATCAAATCAGGGTATTGGGTGGCGGCGCGGGCGAGAATTTCCCGGCGCAGTTCTTCGTGGTCCAACCGCAGAGATTCCACGTGGATTTCCATCACCTCTCGCAGGTTCTGGAGGCGGAGAACCACCTGCCAATCGCGCGTCAAGCCGGCAACGCCGGCCAGGATATTCTCGAACATCAGCGGATACAGATTGCCGCCGCCGGCCACAACGATTTCATCCCGGCGTCCGCGCAGGCGGCTCATTCGCGCTCCTTTACGTCCGCAGGCGCAGCGTCCGGGGATCAGGCGCGTCACGTCGCGCGAACGATAACGGATCAGCGGCATGACGCGCCTCCTTAGGGTGGTGTAAACCAGTTCCCCGTAACCGTCCGGAGTTACGTCCGCCGCCTCATGGTAAAAGTCGATGTCATCCAGATGATAACCGTCGAAATCACAGGGTTGATAACCCAGACCGCTGCCGAGTTCCACACTGCCGTAGCACATGCGCACGATGGCGCCCCGCCACACCTTATGCATCCAGCCGATGGCCTCGCGGGGCATTTCTTCGGCGCCGCCGACGAGAGTTTTCAACGCAACAGAGCCGTCGCGCTCGGCCAACTCGGTGAGCCGGATCAACCAGGTTGGTTCCCCCATCACAACATTGAAGCGATAGGTCCGCAGCCGCCGGTATACTTCCACCGGATCGACCTTTCCGAAGGCCATGCAGAAATTACCCGCCGCCATCAAGGCGTTATGCGTCAACATTCCGGGAATCCACATCGAAAAGTCGAAGGCGTTGGCGACGCGATCCTCCGGGCCGATGCCCATCATGGGTAGTCCGGCGGCCATCACCTGGCCCATCTGCTCCATCTCGCGTTGATCGTAATAAATCCGCTTGTTGCGTCCGCTGGTTCCGGAAGATTCAAAGACAATCGCGGGGGGGCGGCATAAAAAAGATTCCGGATCAGCAATGATGTCCTCCGGAGTGGTAAAAAAATCGCCGAGGTCCCCCGGCGTTTTCACCTGCCGTGGATCAATGCCCAGCCGCCGAAACGCAGCGCGATAAAACGGCGAATGCTGCGCTACCCAGCGAAGCGTCCGCCGAAAACGCGCGGTTCGAACCTGGTCAATCAGCCGGTCCGGAAGGCGCTCGTAAAAGTTCGCCAGCAGAACCGGCGGTATTCGGTCAGCCAGGGAATCAAGCGACGCCAGTATCATTGTTCCAAGATGCTCCCGTGTTTAGAGCCTGCCCGGATAGGCCCTTGCGCCCCAACAAGATTCATCGGACGGCGCGCATGGCCTTTTCAATCGCCGCCGTGGCAATAGCCAGATCGTCGGCGCTGTGTACCGTGCTGATGAACCAGCACGCGGACCCGGAACCGTTCAGATGCACGCCCTGGCGTAGCAGGGCATGGCGGAACGCGCCGTAGCGGGCCATATCCACGCCGCTCAGATCGCGATAATGACGCAACGGCTTGCCGTCGCGGTTGAATACCACCTGAAACATGCCGCCACTCCCCTGCACAACGCACGGAACGTTCCAATCCCGACTGCTTCTCCGGATGGCCTCCATACACGCCCGGCCATGTTCATGAATGGATTCCAGAACACCGGGACGGGCGATCTGGCGGAGAGTGAACAGGGCGGCCGCGGCGCAGAGCGGGTTGCCGTTGTAGGTTCCGCCGTGTTTGACAGTATTGGCGCCGATCAATTCCATGATGTCGCGCCGGCCCGCAAAAGCACTGATCGCGAACCCGCCGCCGAGCGCCTTGCTGAAAACCGCCAGATCGGGCGTAACTCCGAATGCCTCCGCCGCCCCGCCTCGCGCCAGACGGAAGCCGGTGACGATTTCATCAAATATGAGGATGATTCCCAACCGCGCGCATTGCTCCCGCAACCACGGGAGAAATCCGGGTTGCGGTTCAATGCAGGCGTTGTTGGCGACAACGGGTTCCAGAATCACGGCGGCCAGGTCGGAGGCATGGCTTTCGATAATACGGCTTGTCCGATCGCGGTCATTGAAGGGGGCGATGATCACGTCGCCGACTACGCCGGCGGGTATGCCGGGCGAATGGGGATAACTTGCCGGGGCGTCCAGCGGACCGGCTTGCGCCGCGGTGGGCCGGTTGCTTACCGCCAGCACATCCACCCAACCGTGATAATGTCCCTCGAACTTGAGCACGCGATTCTTGCCGGTAAAGCCGCGGGCGGCCCGAATGGCTCCGCAGATGGCTTCCGAACCGGAGTTGGAAAAGCGGACCAGCTCGGCGCCGGGAACCATGCGGCATATCTGTTCGGCCAGTTCCACTTCCACGATATTGCACGTGCCGAACATCGTACCATCCGCAAGCTGCTTGTCCGCGGCGCGAATCAGGCCGGGGTGGGCATGGCCCAGGATCACACTGCCATAACTAAGCAGATAATCGACGAATTCGTGCCCGTCGGCGTCCCAAATATGTGAGCCGCGACCATGCGTGAGATACAGTGGATAGTGCCAGGAACCGGTGGTGGTGGTGCGGGCGGAACTGCTGATTCCACCGGCGAGAACTTGCCGGGCACGGGCGAACCACCGCTGCGATTGCTCGGCCGCCGAAGCGTCCGCCAATCCAAGAGGGGCCGTTTGGGTTGGTACGTCGCCCATCAGGAGTTTTCCTTATCATGCGTCCAGTAATACGCCAGCAACGCCAAATGTACCGCCGTATCCCGAACGGCGGCCAGATCCACGAATTCGTCAACGGCGTGCGCCTGCTCCAGGCTGCCCGGTCCCCACACCAGCGTGGGAACGCCCTGGCGCCGCCAGCGCAGTCCCGCTTCACATCCGGAATTAAATGCTTTCCAGCCCTTCCATGCAAGCTTTCGTTCGTTTATTTGCAAAATTCGTTCGGCCAGCCGGCACAGGGGGTGCTCCGGCGCCGTGGCGTGTCCGGAGTATTCTTCAATAAAATCCGTCTTCATATCGCCGGCGGCGAAGGCCTTACCCATGCGTTGCTCAAGCTCCCGCTGAAATCTGCGTTTCCAGACGGAAATATCCTCATCGGGCGGAAGTTCGAAATACCCCGTGCACAAGGCCTGATCGCAGACCATGCCCGGCCAGGAACCGCCTTGGATTTGATCCACTGTAATTGGCCGTAGAATAGGATAATCAGCGAAGAGCTGGTTTGATTTTTTCCGGTTGAATTTCCGTTCCATTCGCTCCAGGGCCGCAAGAACACGCCGCAGATCCGCAATGGCGTCGCGCCCCAGCCACTTAAGTGTTCCATGTACGGCTCGGCCGGCGACGGTAATGCGAAATCGCAGGCCACTTCGTGATGCGCAGCGTGGTTGGCCCTCCGTCGGTTCGAGAATCACCACGGCATCGGCACGATAACCCCGCATCAGACTGGTAAGCGTGCCCAGCCCGACACAATCTTCTTCGCCCGGAACCAATTCCAGCAGGATATCGCCGCGCGGCGCGTCGGCACCGGCGGCAATTTCACGCAGCGCCTGCATCGCCAGCAGGGCACTGACCAGCGGGCCTTTGCTATCGCAGGCGCCGCGACCATAAAGGCGGCCCCTGGCCATGAAACCAGACCAGGGGCCGTGCCGCCAGCGTTCCGGTTCCGGCGCGGCAACCACGTCGCTATGGGCATTGAACAGCAGACTGCGGCCCCGTTCCCGGCCAGGATGGCGGATGACCAGGGTGGGCCGACCTTTTAAGGGGAGATGGCCGGCGGCGGCTTCGGGAAAACCAGCCAGCGATTTCTCATCCGTTTCGAACACGTCAACGGAAAAACCGCATGCTCGCGCCCATTGGGCCAACCGTCGCACCACGGCCTTTTCCCGCCCGCTGATGCTGGGAATCCGGACAATTTCCGCCAGCAGACTTTCCGCTTGCGGCTGGAGCCGTTGCACGGCCCGAATGAGTTTTTTCCTCAAATTCGCCGGGGTAGGGACAGCGAGTTTCGATATTATTGGCATGAGAGTTTCCAAGGCTTCGCACGGGCAACCGCATGGCTGAAGTCTTTCTAAATGGCTTCGCCGGCGAGAGAATCGACGTAAAAATCCGGGCCCCCTGCGCGGCGGGATATTCTTTTGTTCATCGCGGTGCGCCGGGATGGGAGTTTATCACCGGCAATCCGGCGGCGATGTGATAAACTGTCCCGCTTTTTATCTTGTCCAGCTCTCCGCGCCAAGACTTCCGCGTCGGCCGGCCACACCATCGTGCGGTTAAATCACCGCCGCCCTGGTCGACCACGCCTGCCGGAGGGCCGAGGCGACATCCCGCAGTGAAACAAAAGGAATATAGGCGATGTGTTCGACCGCCAGCGCCCGGGCCAATACGCCCTTGGCGAACACCCGGTCAGCTTTACGGGCCGGGCATAAATCGCTCCGGCCATCGCCAATATAAATCGTCTGTCTTCCCGGCCGTCTTAATTGTTCGGCGCTGGCGCATTTGCAATGGGCGGCGCCCGACTGGCAATGTGTTTGCGAATGCGGACATATCAGCCGCAACCGTTCGCCGCATTGCACGATCCGATTGGCGTAAACTTCCAGACGGGCAATCCCCCGGCGGGCCAGAATTCTCTTAATGAATCGCTCGATGCCGTCGCTGAGAATCGTCACCGGAACACGATGTTGGGCCAGATATTCCAATAAAAGCTCCAAGCCGGGATCCACCTCAATTCGATCCAGGAACGCCTCAAGTTCCCGGGCGGAAATTCGCACCAACGAAAATTCCTGCCGCAGACATTCCCGCGAACCGATCAGACCCGCCTGCCAGCGTTCTTCAATGAGCCTCCAGGATTCATTAACGGCATATCGGTTGATAAGCTCATCGAGCACGTCCACACGGGAAATAGTCCCGTCAAAGTCGAGCCATACCTGGGCCAAATCGGGAGGCGGTAGCGGAAAGTTCGTCAATTGGGTCACCCTTGTTTACTACCTTACTTTTTATTGCTTACCCAAATCATAATAAAGATGTAATGATTTTTGAAGTGCTTTCTCCATGCTGCTTGCTCCATTTTCAATAAGAATTCCCAAAGATTTGCGTAAGCGTTATCACTTCCTTGTTGTGAAGCGTAAGACCACTGGGGCCAAGGGCACGCCGCCGCTGCTTTGGAAGCTTTTGTAGGACGGACTGTTGATGCCCAAGCGATAAGTGTGGCCCGGTTCCAGCTTCACCGGCAGCACACAGGTCTTGTGATCTTCGGTCCAGTAGGGCTTCTTCCCTTTGGGAATCGTCGGGAAATCAGGCCCCCCGCCCGTCCAGGAAAACCCCGCGCCCATCGGAACACTGAACGTAACGCTGATTTCCGTCAAATTCGGGTTCACGTCCTTCGCACCGTTTTTAGGAATAAGCCTCATGATCTTTGGCTTGGCGGCCAGCCGTTGCAATTGTCTACCCGCACCTCGAGTAGTGAAATAAATAGCCGTTGGTCTTGCCGATAAACCGCCTGCGCTTCGAAAATTCCTGTAGCTCTTGGAATTGATGCCCACGCGGTAATAGTGGGCGGCTTGGAGCTTGACGGGCAAAACACAGGTGCGTTTGTTGAGCCAATGCGCGCGTTGCCCCGCGGGACTTGGAGGATAATCCGCCCCGCCGCCGGTCCACGAAAATCCCTTCCCCATGTCCCGGTCGAATGTGACAGTGATCTGAGTAATCGCCGGATTCACATCCGTTTCCCCCACACGCGGTGATGTGGCGATGATGTTCGGCCGGCCTTCCGCGGTAGCAGGACTGTTTTCAATTGCGCTTCTGGGATTGGCGGCGGTCGGCCCGGCGCCCGCCCCGGATTGCGCGCCGGTGAAACCAACCAGTGCAAGGCCAATGAACAGCGCTACCGCCGCCACTGGCCAACCATTTGTTTTCTCGAATTTTTTGATCATACGAATCCTCGCTTTCATTTGATTTCTGTTTTCCAGTATTCCGACCATGTCCGGCGACCTGGCCGGGCAACTGAAATGTTCGAGCACTTTGATGACCGTGCGCCCGTAGAACTGCCTTTCCCGGTCCCCGCTGTACGACAAAGCCAGCGCATCGCATGCCAGCTCCCTGTCGGCCTGCATTCGGCGGAAGGCATACCATACCAGAGGATTGAACCAGTGCAGGATCAACAGCAGCGTCGTGAGCCAGTTCAGTGGAATGTCGCCGCGCTTGACGTGGCCCAGTTCGTGTAAAAACACATGACGCAACTCCGGCAGCGAAAAACTCTCTGTCAACCCGGCCGGCAGGAGCAGGCGGGGCCGGATGAATCCGTACAATGCCGGGCTGGCTGCGGCATCGGTCTCAATCAGGGCCAGCGGCGCATAGACCCCCATCTCTTGCTTGCAGTCCTCAAGCAAATCCAGCACTTCCGCAACCGTCAGAGGACGTTTGCGCCGAGTTCTCCATCGCCTCCGGCAACCCGTTGTCAAAAGCCCAACCAGCAGCGCCGCGGCGCCGGCCAGCCAGACCCCGACCAGCCAGTTCCGCCAGGATTCGAGCCAGGAAAATGCGGTCGCAGTGGTCCGAACCGCCAATGAAACGAGGGCGTCGCCGCTGGCCGGTGGGGCGGAATGTTTCAACGAACCTGGATGCCCTGGCATGGCCATCGCCGGGCTTGGTGAAACGCTGGAAAAAACGGGCGGATGGTGCTGGAATAAATTCAAGACGTTTTTGGGCCGGCTGGTCGCCAAGAAGGCCCTGGGCTTCCGCAAAGAAGGGCGGGCCTATCTCTATCGCCCGTTGGTGAAGCAAGCGGAATGTGTAGCGGAGGCGAGCGAAACGTTTTTGGATCGGGTCTTTAACGGCGCGCTGCGGCCCATGCTGGCGCACTTCGTGGAAAGCAAAAATCTTTCAACCGCGGAAATCCGTGAATTGAAGCGGTTGCTTGAAGAAAAGGAGGAACAATGAACACGCT
>JAJZKJ010000065.1 GCA_021804195.1 Acidobacteriota bacterium | reverse complement strand
TTTGCCGCCGCTGTGGCCACCTCACATACGGCCTACGTCGCGTTTCCTGTTGTTAACAGTTATGCTGCCCATGGAAACCTGCAGTACCGGGAACTGGTGGCGGGCCTGCTCCAGAAACTTCTGCCGCGGCCTCTGCTTACGGTTGGTGGTCCGAGCTATCTGGAAGCCACATTGACCCGGCAACAGCAGCCGATGCGAACCATCGTCCATCTGCTGGCCTATAGCGCCCAGCGCCGGACGACGCAGTTGGATATCATCGAAGATATTGTGCCTCTGACGGATGTGGCCATGGCACTGCGAACCTCGCGTCGACCTTCAGGTGTTTACCTGGCTCCGGAAATAACCAAAATACAGTATACATATAAGAACGGCTATACGCATGTAACTATTCCGCAAATTCGGGGGCACGCAATGATCGTGCTGGATGGCTGTTACCCCTGAATCCGGCAACCGGCCCATTCCCCCAAAAGCAGGCCGCCGGACCTATCGGGTGCGCACCAGGGCGATGGTAGCGGGCCCGCCACGGTCTGATTTGGCGGGCAGGTATTGGGGGAACACGATATGCACGCGGCGGTTTGGATGGGCGAAGCCCGCAGCCAGCAAGGCCGCCTTGATTTCAAAGAGTCGGCGGCGGGCGATGGTGATCATCATGCCCCGCGTGCGGCGGGAGGCCTCGCGGCCGGCTCCCGGCGCAAGCATATCCGCCAGGTAGTTGATAGCCATCCGGGCATGGGCCAGCCGGGTATCCAGCCGGGCAAGCCGGCCGGTGCCCTGATGAATCGCACTGTCGGAAAGACGAATAGCCAGTTCCCCGCGCAATTGGCCCAGTTGCTGCCGGCGCTGGCTCATCAGGCGATTGGCTTGCGCCTCCAACGCGGCGATAAGCTCAAGGCACTGCCGTTTGGTAGGATTGGCACGGCTCGCCGCCACCGCAATGTCCGCAGTAGATATTTGCTGCCGCACCACCACCTGTAACGAGCTGTGATGCCGCAACTGTCTGGCCAACGCTCCTATTGCCAGCCAATCCCGGCTGGTGATGGTGGGGGATCCGGGTGCGAAGTGTAATACTATCGGAGGCTTTTTGACGGCCTGCAGCTTACCGGAGGCAAACAGTGACGCCAGACCTCCTGCAACTTTAAGCGGTGAACTGGCAATGCCTACTGCCACCACCTGGACCAGATCGCCGATGAGCTGGCCGGTAATGGCGGATTGCGAAATATGGCCGGCGCTGATCGGCACGGAAAGTGGCAGGGTAATCGAGCCATCCGGTGCTTCAATAGCGGCAATAGCGACATTCACCGGCGTTGGAAGATGCAGCAGCCTGGCCAAAGCGCCGTGCGGCGGTTCCGAGAGGTTCAGGTTGGAAAACACCAGCTTGGTATGCAAATTCATGCGATGATCGGCATGGAACCGGATGTCGCTGGAATTGTCCAGTGTGCCCCCGCCAAGGGTAACGCCATATTTTTTTGCCAGCGGCGCAAGCTCCGCCAGGGACATTCCGTTGAGCGCCGCTCTGGCCCAGCCCTGCAGATGCGGATACAGATACACTTGCCCATTGGATGAAAACTGGGCAAAAAGTGGCTTGGCTTTTGCCACATGTGGCGGCGGGGTGATTTTCCCGATACTTTTCCCGGCCACCGGTTTTGTTGTCGTCGACGGAACTTTTACGCCCATGGTCGGATTGCCAACTGCGCCGGCATAAGCGATGAGATTATATCGCAGGGGAATATGCGCAGTCAGCGGAGTTGTCCCCAGGTTAAAAATCTGGGCTTCCAGGCCATTCAGCGGAATTTCAACTGGCGGTGTGCAGGTCTGGTCAATATATCGGGCATCTATCCCGCTGATGACCGTTCGTTGAATCAGAAGCTGCCACGGGCGCGTGCCGGCCGGCTGTAATGCTGGATGCACACGCGGAGCCAGCACATGGTTTGCCACCAGGGGCGGTGTCTTTTGCATATTGAGCGGCAGCCCGGCCACGCCCAAACCGGTGGCATCATGCGTGATGCGCAAGGTCAGCTTACGTATATTCAGCATGGGTACGGCTATGGAAAAATGCGCCGGGTCAACGGTTATTTTATCGGCGCTGATGTTCTCAATGCCCGCCATCACCGGCCCATGCGGGGTGTCGCGAAATGCAATTCCGGAGATTATTGCCGAGGCTGAAAATGGCTGCGCCAGATTAAAATCCAACGGCGATCGCCGATCCAGCCGCAGCGATATGGACGCACTGGCCGTCAAGGTTCCTGTTCTTAAGGCCTTTACTGCAAAGTACCGCGGCAGGGCCGGCACCGCTTCTGCCAAACCCGGGCCGCGCAGACCTGTGATGGCCATGTTCACCGCCGCGCGAGGATGGTTGGCAAAGGGCTTGAGGCGAAAAGCCAATGCTACGTGCCGGGCAATTCCGTCGAGTGTGCCGGTGAGTTGCAGGGCCACTGCCGGCTGGCGGGCGGGTGCTTCGCCCAGACAGAGCACGGGCGCGGTATTGTGCAGCTTCAGGTTGCTGATCTGCAAGGCTTGCCGGTGCGGCAGCAACCCCGCCACCACCACATGATCCATACGCCATTGCAGGTGCTGCAACGTTATCAGCGGCAATTGTGCAGGAAGAATGGAAAATACATGTGGGGTTGTGGCCGCTACATGGGCAAGCGGCCTGGTGCGGACTTTCCCTCCGATATGCAAACCGCACACGGACCAGAAATGTCCACGGCGGGCCAGGTAAATGGTTTGGATATGGGCCTGAAGCGCATTGACAGCCAGGCGGTGACGAGCCGGATTAATACGTGTGAAATTGACCATCAGGTCTGGTGCAAACAGCAGTGTTTGCGCCGCTGCAGTACCTGGAGCGGCCCTAACCTGAAGATTGCTGATACCGGCCTGGCCCCGGATAGAACCGTCCTGGCTTCGCTGCAGATGGATATGAAGTAACGCGGCAATGCTCTGGTCTTTGGGGGCAAAGGTGATACCGGACGGCAGATACGTATTTATGACCTGGGCCTGCAGGCGGGTGGCCAGCAGATGCAGATGGGCGCTTAGCCCGCTTACCGGCACGGCAAATGTTCCTCCCAGGTTCATGGCCCCGGCCACACCCTTGGCCGAAAGTGTCGCCTGCACAGTGCCCATGGCGGGGTGGCGATGCCCCAGTATGGCATTGGTAACCACCGCCGCGATATGGAGTCGTACATTCACCGGTTGGGCGGGTTTTAGATCGATCCACCGCACGATGGCATCAGAGAGTAATATATCGCCAATGGCTGCACGTAACGGCGTTGTGGGCGGGGGGGCAACAGGGGCATTGGCTATGGCCACAGCCGGGGCGGTGGCAGGTACGGGCAACAAATTGATGCCACACAAGCTTAAATTGCCAGTGGTCAGGCGGGTAACCTGTAAAAACGGCTTGACAATTCGCACCCGCTGGATGGTCAGATCATGCCGTGCAGCAGCAATGTTGGATACCTGAAACTTCTGCACCGCCGCCAATTCCTGCCCGGCTTGGCGCAGCGCCAGATCAGACACCTGCACGGATCCAGTCAGTCGGCCGCCGTGCAATGCCACTTTCGCCCCCAGTGAGCCGGCCAGCGTGCCTTGCGTTAATTGCGGCAGAATTCCCAGCCCCTTGAGATACGGCGTTAAGGGACGCAGGTTGATATTCGTACCATGCACCTGCATGGACGTGATCAGGCTGTTTTTGCCGGGGCCAATGCTGCCCGCGGCGTTCAGATGGATCAGCCCGGGTGCATCCAGCCAGGCTTTGAACAGGCCGGGGTGGCGGGCAGGGCTTCCGGCGGCCAGGTCCAGCATGAAGTTATGGAGCATCAGGCCGGCGTGGCTGATGCCGATGCGGGTGGCGGGCCGGGCGTGGTGGTCATCAAACCCTATACGTATTCCAGACCACTGGAAATGGTTGATCTGCAGGCGTGGCGGCGGATTCATGGTCCCGCCTCCATGTGGTGGCGTTGGGGCTTTCACCGCTGGCGGCAGCGCCGGCTGCCGGGTGCCAGAACCGAGAATCTGCATTCCCAGCACCGTGTACACCCCGGAGGGCGTCCGGGAAAAATCAAAGGCCGGACCGATGATCGTGCAGGAACCAATTTCCCATCTGCCCGTGGCGGCATTAATGCGTGCCCGGTCAATATCAATGCGCTTAAAATCGCATAGCGTGTTAGTACCATCCCGATACGTCAAATGATCCAGATGAAAAGAAGCAGCCGTGGTGCCGTCCGGGGCGGTGGTGGCCGTGGCCGAAAAATCGGCGTTGAAACTGGCGGATTTAAGTTCGCTCTTAAGCCCTGCCGCAGACAGGTAAGGAGCCAGGGCACCGGCGGTGATCGCGGTGGCCGCCAGGTGCAGCTTAAGGGTTCGCGTGCGGGCAAACGGCTTCATATCGCCGGAAATGTTGACGGCTGCGGCAATGCCCGGCAAAGCCCCGGAGCCGGAAATCATCAAGGTTTCGCCAGCGGTGCCGGGAAGGCCGCCGGTGCTCACGGCCTCAAGGGTGTTGAGGTTAAGTTTTAGATGAGTGTTGGGTGTTATGCCCTGATCATCAAAAACCACCTTGAAACCATGTATATTGAGCCGGTCAATCGCATATTGATAAGGGTGGCTGGCAGTCTCCGGCATTGCATGCGGAATCTGCCGGAGCTTGGACTTGCCAGCCTGACGGCTTGCCACGCGTGGTTTGGCGGGGTTTACCAGCGTGCCTCCGGCCGTGGCGATACGCCGCAGCACTTCCAGCCCGGCAAAGTGGAACAGGCCATTTTGGCCACGACCGGCATGAATCGTTAAGCCGGAAATGGTCAGGTCGCGGATATCCGCCAGATGTTGGGCCAGTTGTCCCCGGGCTACCAGATTGTCCAGGCCTAATGCCGGCCGTCCACCAGAATTGAGTTGCACCTGTCGCAGAGTAAACACGGCCGCAAGGGCTTGTGCGGAGGTTTTAGAGGGGATGACTCGTAACGCCAGGGTGCTCTGGCCACGCAAAGATAGGCCGGCCTTGCCGGGCCGGAAATTCAAGGCCGCCAGATAGCCGCTGGTAGGCTGCAGATGTAATCCGCGCATAAGAATATGGCATTGCGCCAGCAAGCTGTTGGCATGGGTGGTCAGTGTTCCACTCATGTGCAGCACATCCACCACCGCCGCCGACCAGAGATCCAGTCGAAACTGCGTGGCCCCGTGCCGCTGTCCCAGATGCGAAACGCGCACGTTCATGGTAATGGCCAGGCGCACCACCGGCGTAACGCTGTGATCTATCAGATGCACCCGCAGATGTTCCAGGCGAAACGCCTCCATGTGCAAGGGTGCCGCCAGACTGATGGAAGTAGCAGTGGGGGGGTGTACCGCCGGTGCTTTGGCCTGCTGCCGGGCGGAGGAAAGAAGGGCATTTAGCAGGGGACAATTTCCATCGGCCTGGCGGCGCACAAACAGGTCTGCACCATCGGCTACAGCCCGGCGGATATACAGCCGGCCGCGAAACAAATTAACAATGGAGATATTGCCGTGGCAATACTCAATATGCATAACCTTCGCTCCGCCCTGTATCGGACGTATGGTAAGGCCCCATATTTCCGCATCACCCCCCAGTACATCGAGTTTTATTTCCTGATAACCCGCGGTGAGATGGTAATAACCCAGCACATGTTCCAGCACCGCTGGAAAGATAAAAATCAGGGCGATGCGCAGCACCAGCAAAATTCCAGCCATGCTGAAAATGGTCCACACGGCGCGGCGGCGTATAACCGCCCAGCGGTTGGGCCGCGGACCGCTGGCTGGAACTCTCGGCGATGGATTGGCCGGTACGGGTACCTCGGTCATTGTTGTAACCTCCGCAGATAAGCGGCATTGTTTTCCGCCTTATTCAAGGCTGAATTACGTGCCCGATTGCCGGCCAGCGGGTTATAACCAGCCGGTGCCAGATGCCGCCGGTTGAGCCAGTTGAACGCGGTTAAACGGGCCCCGGGCGAGGAATCTTCCAGATACATCAAATTTTCCTTGATAATGCGCAGGCGGTAAGCCCGACGCGACTCCAGATTACGGGCAATTTCATCCAGTGAAGAAACGTGCCAGGCTGCCTCCCCAAGATGCAATCCCAGAGCAACGCTAAGCCGCAGTCCCAGTGGTTTTGTTTTTTGCATCTGATACAGTAACAGGTAGGTGGTTTTGTCCAAGGCCCATCCCAACTGCGCCACCGTCATGAATTGCGCATGAACAGTATTGGCGGTAACGGCTTTGGCCAGCGCCTGCAGCACCGGCGACTGCGCTGCCACGGCTACATCCTGTGTCAACCTGGCCCTCGTTTGCCCGGCCAGATACACCAGAGATGCACGGGTTACTCCCGGCTTGCCCAGGTGGCCAAGTGCCACCATCAAATCCGGCCGATTCAACAGTTGCACCGCAGGATGCACATGTTGCGCTGCCGCGATACCCCGGCGGCTTTGCCTGGCGATGGCCAGGTTTTGCAGCGAATGAGTCCATGGACGGATGGTGATCAGAATAGCCAGCACGCGGCTCTTGCCGGAAAGAAAATGAAAAGGCAAAATGGCTGCGTACGTAGTTGTAGCGGTGAATAGTCTTTCCGGCACCACCTGCATCTGGCCGGAAACTACAGGATGCGTACTTAAATTCTGGAAACGCTTGATCTCAAAAGCCAGCCCTGCCATCACAGGTGCCATTGCCTTTGCGGCCAGCGGCTGCCATACCCACAAAGCCAGCAGTTGGTGCATATTTTTACCATGCACCTTCAGTCCGTGCGCATCGGTTAAACGCATGGCTACCGCTACGCCCGGCCATAGGGCGGCGGAACCTTGGCCGCATGGGGTCGCCGTTACTCCGGCGGAATGCAAAAGCGCCGCCCAGGTGGCAACGCTGTTGACATTGGCAAACTGCGCCCCGATGCTCAAGGCCGGAAAAGCCATCGTCGGCCGGCTGGCCGCGTTGTTAATGGTAATTGTGCTTTGGCTGGCCAGGGATGATAAATGCACCTTCGGCCACTGATTTAGTTTAATAAATTGCACGTGCACCATTAAATCTGGTGCCGCGGCGAGTTTACGGTGCATTGCCTGGGGACCGCTCAAGGGCGTGCCGAACTGGTAACGCATATTGAAGGCGGTATCAGGCCCGGCGGGTTTAAGCGGTAACCGGCTTTGGCATCCGGATAGCAAAAGCAACCCGACCGCCAGGCCAGACAAAATACTCCAACGGCTGGGCCGCAACGGCCATAAGCAAAGTTGGCAGAGTTTAGCAGTCACCAGCGGAGCCTTTCGATTGGTGCAACAATTTATGTCAGCGCCGACTACGCCTCGCAGTCATTATATACCAACCTTGCCGGTGGGGGGATAGATACAATTTTTTCTGTAGGGAAAGGCCGGCCGGTGATCTGCCGCGGCTTTGCAAAACCGGTGGCAGATTATTGATGTGTTCTTCAATGCCAATGCGGGGGGGCAGGATTATTGCCACTACCGCCGAAGAGGGTTAACATACACTCGTTTCGCAAGGTAGGTGGAAGGGTTTATAAGGTTACTGGAAAGGTTCGGCTGTGGACATAACTTGTCCGGGTTGTGGAACCAAGGTCTCGCTGCCAGAGGCGGCGGCAGGAAGGCCTATTGCCTGCCCGCGGTGTCATAAGCCGCTGGAGGTTCCCGGCCCCTTTTCTGCCACAGCCCCAACTCCTAAAATTTGCACTGCTTGCCGCAAGGATTTGCGCGGCCAAAAACGCGTCAAGGATCCGCAAGGCCGCTATTATTGCGAATCGTGCTACGCCGCGCGACAAAACCCCTATGCGGCAACCCAGGGCACTTCAGGCGGCTCTCCCCAGGTTCGGCAGGATGTGTTTGCCGGCGGCCTGTTGCCGATGGATGCACCCTCTGGCGATCAGGCTCCCGGAGCAGTGGCCGCGGCAGGCACGCAGAAGCCTCAAAGACAATCCCAAGCCGTTCCACAGGCTGGTGAAACAGCCTCTGCGTCTGCCGCCGACCCGCAGACGTGCAGCGTTTGTGGCCAAAGCAACGCCGCCATACCTCTGCTTTCACGTGATGGTCAATTGGTTTGCCTGGAATGTCTGCATCGCCAGTCCGTGGCCAGTAGCTCCCGCCGTTCCCGCGTAGTGCCGGTGGATCATAGGGCCATAGCCCCCTCAGACTTGCGCGACCAGCAATACCGCCAATCCGCCGGCAGCGGCACCAACGGTTTCGGATTGGCTGGATTTATCATTTCACTGGTTTCAGTGCTGACGATGTTTTTGCTCGCGCCGGTGGGCTTAATCCTCAGCATCATCGGTCTGCGCAAAGCTCCACGCGGGTTGGCCATTGCCGGCGTGATCATCGGTGGATTTTTCACGTTGCTGCTGCCGCTGCTGCTGGTGGCGATATTGCTGCCAGCTTTCGCCCAGGCTCACATTCTCGCCGGTCGGGCCGAATCTTCGCTGCACC
Source organism: Acidobacteriota bacterium (assembly GCA_021804195.1). The sequence goes on along the minus strand of JAJZKJ010000065.1, from coordinate 527 downwards.
TGCATAACATTTGCCAGGCTTGCACCGCCTATGCCCATGGCCATCAAAATCGCTTTCCGCCAAATTTTGCCGTCCTTGTGGCCGAGGGCACGCTCAAGGCCCGGGATTTGATTGACCCCAACTCCGGCCGCCAGGCCGCAGACTTGTCCGGCTTAACACCGGGACAGCGGACCGACGTTTCCCTGGTGGCCCGGCGGCTTGAGGGCCACTGCGACTACATACTTGCCGCTGCCAACCAGTACGACGCTGATAATCAAAACCAAGTACTCGCCTATGAGCGTGCCGGCATCAATCACGGGAATGGAGGCAACGTTGCCTTTGCTGATGGCGTAGTGTTTTGGCTTTCGCCGGCCAGATTTCAGCAGGTGATCTCGTCGACCAGTACTTTCACGGATCCCCAGCCAGCACCCGTCTGGCCGCGACCGGCAAATTATACCGTCGCAAACCCGGCTGGGCCGTATGGTTTGTTCAACGGCCGGCTGGTCTGGATCGTCAACAACAAGGCGAGTATTGCCCCCTATCGGACG
>JAJZKJ010000064.1 GCA_021804195.1 Acidobacteriota bacterium | reverse complement strand
GGCGAACTTTTCCCGTCATGTGCGGACATTAAACCAAACAACATACTCATCAACCATGAGAACAAATGCAAAATTATTGATTTTGGCCAAAGCTGTAAAATCGGCACCGTCAAGACCCGGATCCAGGGAACCCCGGATTACATCGCTCCCGAGCAGGTTGCGCTCGGTCCGCTCACGCCGGCGACGGACATCTTTAACTTTGGCGCGAGTCTTTATTGGTGCGTAACCGACCACTATGTTCCGACGGCTATCTCCAAAAAAAAGAACGAGAACGACATCTCCGCCGCCGCTGTCCGCACGCTGGTTCCGCCGCATGAAATCAATCCCCACTTGCCCATGGCGCTCTCCCAGTTGATTCTGGAGTGCGTGGAGAACCGTCCTTCCCGCCGGCCTCCGAGCATGGATGCCGTCTATACCCGATTGCAGCTTACTTTGAGCATGAGCGCCGCCGTGCGCTTGAATCCGACGGCGGACCGGAACGGCACGCCCCCGGCGCCCTCGCCGGCCAGCGCCGATACGGTCACCTGAAGGATTCTCAGACGAGCGCTATGTCCGCACAACAAGCCATTGATCTGCTTATGCAAGCCGCCGAGTTGAATCGCGGCGACCCCTTGCGCAACGGGCAGTTGCTTCATTTTCCCGCGGTGGGAGAACTCCTGGCAACCGGCGATTTGCACAATCATCGTCGCAACTTTCAACGCATCATGAATTTCGCCGCTCTGGAGCGATTTTCCCAGCGCCACGTGGTGCTGCACGAACTGATTCATGGCGGTCCTCTTGGCCCGGACGGCGAGGACACCAGCCTGGAGTTGCTACTCGATGCGCTCGACTGGGCGCTGCAATACCCCGGCCAAGTGCATTTCCTCATGGCCAATCATGATTTGGCGCAGCTCCACGCCTCCGCCATTATGAAGGACGGCTACGATCTGACGGAGCGTTTTGAGCGCTGCTTTTCCCTGTGGTACGGCGGTTCCGCCAGCCATGTCGCCGCCGCCTTCCGGCAGTTTGTATTGAGCATGCCCCTGGCCGGCATCACGGTCAGCGGAGCTTTGTTAAGCCATTCCCTGCCGGGGGTTCGCGATATGGTGGATTTTGACGTGAGTATTCTGCGGCGCCCTCTGGACAATTCTGATTTTCAGCGCACCGGTTCGGTCTACAAAATGCTCTGGGGACGATCGCAGACCGCAGAACTGCTCGCTTCACTTTCCAAACAATGGTGGGCCGACATCTATATCTGCGGCCACCAGGAACAGGATCGCGGATATGGCGTGCTGGGAAAGAACCTGCTCGTTCTTGATTCCTCCCACAACCATGGAGTTCTGCTGCCGATGGTGCTGGATCGGCAATACACGATCGATGATCTGATCCAGACGCTGATTCCCCTGGCTTCGTTGAAATAACAGGGAGTGAGAGACCTTCACGGGCGTGGCGGTACGGAAAGATCCTGAACGGATGTATTGCCCGGCGGGGTGGCGGGTAAAAACTTTCGCAGTGGACAGGTTTCGCATCGTGCCGCCGGTTTGCAGTAATGTTTGCCGATCATCACGATCTGGGCGTGGTATTCATTGAAAAGTTGCGTATCGGCGGGCAGATTCCGCGCCATGAATCGCTGGAGTTCGTCGTAGGTCGCCTCCGGCCGGCAAAGACGATGGCGTACCAGCACACGGCGCGTGTAGGCGTCGATCACAAAAACCGGCCGATGCAGGGCATAAAGAAGAATGCTGTCGGCGGTTTCCGGTCCAATGCCGCACACGGCCAGCAATTCCCGCCGCAGGTGGCTGGTGGGCGCGCGATTGAGCCGCTGGTAAGACGCCTGGTAATGCGTGACAAACCAGTCGATGAGATTCCATAGCCGGCGGGCTTTCACGTTGAAATAACCCGCGGCGCGGATGCGGGGGGCGATACCAGCGGGCCGGGCGGCATGGAGCCGATGCGCATCAAGCAATTGACTCGCCTGGAGCGAGGCGATGGCCTTTTGAACATTCGACCAGGCGGTGTTCTGGGTAAGCACCGCTCCGATCATCACTTCCAGCGGCGATTCGCCCGGCCACCAGTGTTGGCCGCCGAAATGGCCGTACATGGCGGAAAAATAGGCCAGCAGAGTGTCGCGCTTCGTGGAAGCAGAGCGGCTCTGGAGCGAAACGGCCATAAATAACGGCTCATGGCAAGAATAATTTTCCGATAGCTGCCCGGGAATGGCGGCACCTGCTCCGCACCGCCGGCGAAACCCGGTGAACGGAGGTCGCTCTTACCGGTTACGCTTAGCGAATATGGGTGATCGTCAGCGGCCCGGTGAAAATAAGAAGCATCAGGAAAGCGACGTTCACCGCCAGCACCAGTACGCTTAGAGCCAGTAGCGGCTTGGTTCGTGGTGCAAGGCCGACCGCTCCGCCGGCGAGATAACAGCCGCCCAGATGCAGCGCCAGTCCCAATATGGCGATGTGGTCAAAGCTCCCGGGCGCGGCGGAAGGCAGGAAATTCAGACGAATCAAAATATTGCCCGTGACGCACCCGACTCCACCGATCAGGGTCAGCAGCCAGAACAAGCCGCGCAGAGGAGAAACGCGCGGCGCCTCCGCGGAGGCGGGAACTATGCTTGCGGGATCAAACGTGATCATGGCCTGGCTCATAAGATAATCCTTTCGCCGGGCGGTTATGGTAGTGGACGGTCCGCGGTTGGACAAGTGCGTGGGGAGCAAGTGCGTGGGTAGCAAGCCGGGCCAACGCGGTGTGGCAATTTTTCCGGCTATTGAGAAATATCAGGGAATCTCATATTTCGCACTTTTTTTACCTCCTTAAAATCGACAATAGTCGAGCTAAGATCGCCGCATGATTCCGCGCAGCACGGCGGCGGCCCGGTGCGCCGCATGGATGGGATCCGGCAAATCGCGGACATCGATGAGAATCGGCCCGGTGAACTCCTGGTTACGCAGAACCGCCAGAATTTTTTCCGGATGCGCCTGGCCGGTTCCCAATTCGACCGTGCGTATGGAACCGCCGATCCGGATCACATCCGCGCACGTCCACAAGCCGATCTTGCCCGCCAGAATCTTCGCCGACTCTTCCACGCCTCCATCGGCCGTAAAAAGACGCAGGGTATCCAGATTCGCCTGCAAACAAGGAACATTCACCAACGAGAGCAAATCAGCCAAAAGGCGAACCGCCCCACTGGCCAGAACTACCCGCACGCCGGCGCGATCCGCTTCGCGGGCCAGCGCGTCCACCGCGCCATGGAACGACGCAGCCGGGAGGGCGGGCGAGAGCGGTTCCCCAATATACGCCTCCACAAGCGGCGCCTGGAATTCCCACGCCAGGCGGATGGCCGCGGTCACCTCGTCGATGCAGCGATCCATGCCGGCGGAATCAAAAATACCGCTCCCGATGGCCAGCGGGCCGGCGCAGCGGAGACATGCCAACTTCAGACCGCGCGACGCGAGCGTATGGCGCAAATGGCGGCGGGCGGTGAGACTCGTGCGCAGAGCGGCAAGAGTCGGATGCCACACGCTCAGGGCCACGCCGGAAAAGCCGGCCTCCACGGCCACCAGGATGGCCACGCGAAGATCATCGCCAAGCGGATCGAGGGCCAGAACGGCGGGCACAAGAGAATTGGGCTTTTCTTCCCCAAATACCGGCATGGTTCCATCTCCATGCAAATTACCTGTCCCATCCCGCACGCCGGGACGGGTTGTTTGCCGTCGGCAAGCCGGGCGGCTATGAGAAGACCTATTCCTCGCGTCGAGCTGGGTCCTGCTCCGGGGCGCGCCGCTCGGACCGCCAACGCTGCTGGAACTGAACCAGCAGACTCACGCAGGCGACGATCACAATGACCGCGAGTAAAGCGCCGGGGTTTTCGAGCCAGTGTATCCGAATGGATCGCCGCCAGCCCACCGGACCAAGACGCAACAGTACGCCCAATCCGCCGGCGACCAGCAGAACCGCCCCTTGCAGCGTGCATAGCACGATTACCCCCGCTCGGAAAAAATAGAGTCCCGCAACCCCCAGCAGCACCAGTCCCGCCGCCGCCGGCGCCCACCGCAGATCAGGTGGCTGGTGAAACCACCGCCAGAGCGTCATGCCTGTGGCACAACCGATCAACGCCCCGACAATGATCAGTGTGATCTGCATCGCCGGAATCAGAATAAGTCCCAGAATAGTGCCGGCCAAGGCGGCGGCCGCGGCCGCCAGCCATGACCAATGTACGAGATACAACCCCACGTACCAACCCAGCGCAGCGCAATTGGCCATCACAATCGCGCGGTAACCGCGACCGGCCGTCAACAAGAAAATCAATCCTATTACCGCCAAGGTCATATCCCACCAAACGGCCAGGTGCAACAGCGGCTCTGTCACACGGCGCAGTTCAGATATCCAAGGGGCGATACCAGCCGCGTTTGCCATTGCCAGCATCCGAGAAAGTTCTCCAAAATAGTTGTTCGAGCCGCCCCCGGCCAATTCCTTCCATGCCGCCAGCCGCCGCCCAAGTGAGACAATTTTTCAGACGCCGGGAGCGGCGTCGCGCGGTGGTTTCTTTTGTCCGCCCTTGTCCGTTTTGCCTGTGGGCATTCCCCGGCGAATATACCGGTGAATATGCCGGTACTGTATCGCCATACCCAGAACGCCGCATCCGGCATAAATCCATAACGGATGCAGATGCTCCCACGACCATTCCACAAAGGTGGGTTGGAGCCGCAGGGCGAACAGCGCCAACGAAAGCAGTACCAGCAGCGATCCCAGCCAGGCGCCGATCACAAGACTGGTAACCAACGGAAAAATTAATCCCACCAGGACCGCCACCAGCATCGCCCCGGCGGCCAGCGCGAGCACTTCGCTTCGCTGTGTTTTTGGCAAGCGTTCAATGTTTCCCCAGACGTATTTGGCCTCTATTGTTCGCTTCCATAAGGGCGGCGAGGGGTGTGGTTTTTCGCCGCGGCCAATCCCGGCGAGCCGGGACCGGTGCGTTGCCTGGCGCGTTGCCGCCGGCGGAGAGGCAACGCGCAAAGGCGAACTTTTCCCGTCATGTGCGGCCACGGCCGAAAACGCCCCATCATGCCAGGCCAAGGCCCCGCCCAGCAGAGCCGCCAGCAGGCATCCCGCCAGCAGAGCCTGTATCAACCGGAAGCCCACCGCTCCCAGCACCACGCCAAGCACAATTCCTATAATCACCGTCGTGAGACGAGCCAAATCAGGATGCCACAATGCCGGCGCCAAGAAGCCTATGTAGGCGCCCAGTCCGGCCATCAGCAATGTAACCAAAGCCCGCGACCAGCGGACCGACTCCAGCCATAATACGAACCCCAGCGTCAGCATGGCGCCGGCGGCCAGCAGAAGATCAAGATTGTTGGCGTGGGACAGATTCACCCGCGACCCCCAAGCATGGTGATGGCCAGTAAATTATTGTACCCGCGCGGAAGGCAGTGGTCATTTCGTCTATCATATATCATAATAATGATTTGACGCGAGCGGATATTTCAGACATCATTGCCACATGGATATCCAACAGAAAATTATCGGCGAAGGCATCACGTTTGACGACGTGCTGCTGGTGCCGCAGCGCAGCGACTGTGTTCCCGCCGAAGCGGATGTTCGCACGCGCCTCACGCGCCACATCGAGTTGAATCTGCCGCTGCTTTCCTCCCCCATGGACACCGTTACGGAAGCGGCGCTGGCCATCGCGCTGGCGCAGGAAGGCGGGTTGGGCTGCATTCACAAGAACATGCCGGTGGAGGCGCAGTGCCGCGAGGTGGAAAAGGTCAAGCGCTCCGCCAACGGCATCATCACCGACCCGGTAACGTTGCCGCCGGACGCCACCGTCGGCCGGGCGCGCCAGATTATGAAAGAACAGAACATCAGCGGAATACCGATTGTTCTTGGAGCGGAGTGCGAGCTGGCGGGCATCATCACGCGGCGCGATATGAAATTCCATGAAGGAGATGACCACCGCCCCATCCACGAGGTCATGACCAAAGCCAATCTCGTAACCGCACCGTCGGACACCTCGCTGGAAAAGGCGGAAATCATCCTTAATAACGCCCGTGTGGAAAAACTGCTGCTGGTGGATGAAACCCGCCGGCTCAAGGGCATGATCACAATGCGCGACATTGAAAAGACGCACCAGTTTCCCAACGCCTGCAAGGATTCGCGCGGCCGGCTGCGGGTAGGCGCGGCCGTGGGCGTCCGCCAATATGAGCGGGCGCAGGCGCTGATGGAAGAAGGCGTCGATGTGCTGGTGGTGGATAGCGCGCACGGGCATTCCCAGAACGTGCTGGAAACGGTGCGGGAGATCAAGCGGCGGTTTGCGATTGAGGTTATCGCCGGCAACATCGCCACCGGCGAGGCGGCCCGCGACCTGATCGCCGCCGGCGCCGATGCGGTGAAAGTCGGTATTGGACCGGGGAGTATCTGCACAACCCGCATCGTCTCCGGCGTCGGGGCGCCGCAAATCACGGCGATCATGAATGTGGCGGCGGTAGCCGAACCCGCGGGCGCGCCGGTGATCGCCGACGGCGGCATCCGGCACAGCGGCGACATTACGAAAGCCCTGGCAATGGGCGCTGATGCGGTCATGATGGGTTCACTTTTCGCCGGGCTGGACGAAAGCCCGGGCGAATTGGTGATCCGCCGCGGCCGGCGTTTTAAGAGCTATCGCGGAATGGGTTCGATGGGCGCCATGGTCCAAGGATCGGCGGATCGTTACGGCCAGGCGGGGGCGCAACACGCCGGCAAGCTGGTGCCCGAGGGCGTAGAAGGGCTGGTGCATTACCGCGGTCCGCTGGGCGATTTTGTCTACCAGATGATCGGCGGATTGCGGGCCGGGATGGGTTACTGCGGGGCTCACAGCATTGCCGAATTGCATGCCAAGGCCCGGTTTGTGCGTGTGACGCACGCGAGCATGATCGAAAGCCACCCCCACGATATTACCATCACCAAGGAAAGCCCCAATTACTACACGCCCGGCGCCATCGACGATGAGTAGAAAGCCGATCCCGATAGAGATCGGGACCTGCCGCACAAGATCATGATGATCCCGATACTTGCCGGCGGGGTAGGTGGGATGAGCGGTAATCGGTACTGGAATCGCACGCAAGGGAACGAACGGATTTTCTAATGGCCGACAGTGGAACTTCACAACCATCCCGTGCCATGAACTGGCTTTCGGTGGCGGCGGTACTCTGCCTGCTGGGTGAAATAGCCCTGCTGTCCACTTCGGCCCGGTCCGCCGGCGCGCCGCCGCCGGTGGGTGTTCTGGCGCTGGCCTTGTTGACGCTTTTTTTCGGCGCCGGATCGCTGATTTTCCCCCCCCCCGCCAAGCCGCACTGGTTCTGCGGGCGCATCGTGGCGGTGCTGGCGATGACCGCGGGTATGGTGCTGTTTTCGGTTCCATCGATTGAATTGCATAAGAAACTGGAACAGGCGCAGTTCCGACACATGCGCCAGCTCGCGGCGGCTTGCCTGGCCTACGCCCGATCGCACGCCGGCCGCTTCCCACCCAACCTGGCGATTTTACTCGAAGAAGGGAAAATAACCCCCGCGACTCTGGACGATCCGACCAATGCCCTGGCGCCGCTGAAACTTCCCGCCGATTGGCGCAAGATGAGGCCCGCGCAACTGAGTGCCGTGCTCAATAAAAACAGCGATTTCCGTTACGTCGGCGCCGATCTGCATTGGCCCGGCGCCAAAACATCTCCGCGGTTATTCAGTCGCATCATCATTATTTTCACAAACAACCAGGAAGCATACAACGGCGGCCCCATCGGCCTGGCGGATGGACGCGTCGTTTATTTTCCCCGCGGAAAAATGGACCGTGCGATGCGCCGATGCAACGAAGCGCGAAAACAACTCGGCCTGCCGCCCCTGTCGTTTGACGCCGCGCCGGCGGACGCGGGGCCGCCGGATAAGAAATCCGCGCCTTTCTGATGTTCCGGGCGCCTCCGGGGCTGGTTCTCGCAGACCACTCCCAACCGCCCGTCTCGGGGGGAGACCTGAAACCGCGGAATAATCTTGAGAAGCACCGCTGAACCGGCCGATGAAGAACTCGTATAAGAAGGTATAACCAGCGCCGGCGACGGAGTTTCCGTGCCTAGTATAACGAAGTATAATCAAGAAAATGGAGCCACGGGGAAACCGAGGTGTGTGGATGTCCGGCCGTACCGCCGAAAACGAAAAAAGTCGCATGCCCAAGGACCAGATCCTGGCGTTCAAGGTGGATGCGTCGCTGGCGGGTCTGCTCGCCGGCGTCAAAAACAAGAGTGAAATGATCCGCGACGCCGTCTACGCCTACCTGGGCCACTTGTGCCCGCTGTGCGAGGGCAAGGGAACCATTCCCGCCAACCGCGGCCACGAAATTGAACTGCTGCTGGCGCAGCTCGAATTCGCCGCCTGTTCGGGCTGCCATGCGGCCCTGCCGGTGATGCCCCGGCTGCGCTGGATGGCCAAAAATCTACCGCGTGCCGACCGGGAGCGTCTGGCCGAATATCGCCAGACCGGCCAACTGCTCTGCGTCGAGTGTTTCGCCAAGGCGGATCAGTGCGACGTCTGCGGCCAACACGTGCCGCAGGGTCAACTGGCCAGGCACAAGCAAAAAGCGCTCGCGGCGCGCCACGCAGGCCACCGCCGGAGCGGGTGACCGCATTCTTTACGAATCTGTTTGCCGGAAGTTAACCATAAGGGTTGTCGAATGATTATTGCCGCCATCAATCTCTGGAACCCCACCGGCATGGGGATAGGCGTCTTGGCGATCCTCCTGATTGCCTTTCTGCTGGGCATGGTTCACGGCATCACGCCCGATGAACACACCTGGCCCATCACGTTCAGTTATGCGATCGGCAGCTACAGTTGGAAAGGCGGGATGCGGGCGGGGCTTTTATTTTCACTGGCTTTTACCCTCCAGAGAGCGATCGCCTGCGAATTGGCGTACGTGGCTTATGCCGCGGCGCAGTCCGTTTTTCATGATCCCCGCTTCAACTTCTGGATTTATCTTATTGTCGGTACGGT
>JAJZKJ010000063.1 GCA_021804195.1 Acidobacteriota bacterium | reverse complement strand
ATTTCACCATAGGCGCGATTGAAATTCATCGCCAGGTCGCGGCAGATCTCCACATGCTGCTTCTGATCGCGGCCTACCGGGACCCACTGCGCGCGAAAGGCCAGAATGTCGGCCGCCATCAGCACCGGATAGGTGTACAGCCCGGCGGAGATCTCCTGCTGGCGCGCCGCCGCGTCTTTATAGGCATGCGCCCGGTCGAGCAGGCCCTTGGGGGTAAAACAGCTTAAAATCCAGGCCAGTTCGGGCAGTTGCGGCACGTCCGATTGCCGGTAAAACAGCGTCTGTTCCGGATCCAGTCCAAAGGCCAGCCAGGTCGCCGCGATCACGTCCGTATATTTCCGCAGCCTGGCGCCGTCATGCACCGTGGTCAGGGCATGATAGTCGGCGATGAAATAGATCGTGCGGTACGTTTCGGCCAGCCGCAGCGCCGGCCGGATGGTGCCCAGATAATTGCCCAGATGAGGTTCGCCGCTGGGTTTAATGCCGGTTAAGGCGACCGGAGCGATTTCGGATTTCACCTGGATATTTTACCAACAGGGTGAATGGTCAAACGATGGCACGTGATCTGCTGTGGCCGCCGCGGCTCGCGCCGTTCTTCAAATGGTACGCCTGGCAGGATTCGAACCTGCGACCTTTCGCTCCGGAGGCGAACGCTCTATCCAGCTGAGCTACAGGCGCACGGATATTTCATTTTACCGCACCCTTCTACCCATCTGGCCTTTATCGCGCCAGTGCCGCATACGCCGGCCGGTAAAACCCGATCCAATCATGCGCGGCAAGTTGCCGGAATACGCGCCGGTAGCCGCGGATGTGCCAATGCGCCAGCACCCGGGCCGCGCTCAGTTGCAGCGGAGCATCGGGCGAAGCAAAAGCCTGCTCCGCCAGTTGCAGCGAGCGCGGCGTTTGGCGCCATTCGCCCAGCGCCATAATGGCCGCGCTCCGCGCCGCCGGCGGACGCGTATCCGCGGCCCAGGCATCGAGCATCGGCGCCGCTCGCCTCCGCGCCGCCGCCTGGTTTGCGCCCCAGCGGCCCAATACGCGCAAACATTCGCTTTCCACCTGCCAGCGGTAGCTGTGCATCCGCAGCCCGGCCTGTATATATTTCCAATCCCGGGCCGCGGCATTTTTTGTCCTTTGGCGCAGCAATGCCCGCAGCGCCGCCGCCCGCACCGCGGCGATCGGGTCATGAAAATAGAGCCTTCGCAATCCGGCCAGGCTGGCGGGAGTCGCGGGCAGGCTCGCCCAGACCTCGGCGCCCGCCTGCCGCATTGCCGGCTGGGGATTGCTCATCCATCTCAACCCCATCTCTCCGGCCGCGCCGGGCTGCCGCCGCGCCAGTTGGCGCAGGGCAAAACGCCGCAGCGGGTTCGCATTTTTCCTGTTTGCGGCCGCGGCTTGCAATAAGCCGGTTACCGCCTGGGCGCCCACCCCGCCCGGATGCCTTTCCAGATGCCGCAGCGCGTCCTCCCGGTCCAGGGTGAAGGGCGCCCGCCGCGCCTGATAGAGCCACGCCCGCGCCGGTTGTTTCCAACTCAGCCGCTTGAGCCATTCATGGCCGGGGTCGAGCAGCACCATCTGCGGCCGCTGGAGTTGGGCCATCAGAAATTTCTGTTTTCTTTTCGACAATTGCAGCCTGAGCTCGGCTTCTTTCCCATCGCTCCATATGCCCACCGTGATCGCGCCGGTGTACACGCGCGGAGTTTTTTGCTTCTGCCGCAGCCGGATTTCCAGCCTTTGCTCTTTCCGGCGCCAGCGCCAGCGTCCCTGAAAAACCGGATATCCGGCGCGATAGAGCCACTGCTGAAAAAACGGCCGCAGGTTGCGGTGCGTGGACTTCTCAATCACCCGCTCGAAATCGCGGGTATCGGGCGAGCGGAAGCGGTAGCGCAGCAGATACGCGTGGATCGCCCGCCAGAATTGCTTCGCTCCCAGTTGGTAGCGCAACTGCCGCAGCACCCAGGAGCCTTCGTTATAGGTCACCGGATCGAACATGCCCCAGGGGCTGGTATAGCGGTCATCCACGATCGGCCGCCGCACCTGGCGTTCATAGGCGAAAAGCTGCAGGGCATCGCGATGCCGGTCCAGCACGGCGCGGTCTTTGCCGTTGGCGTGCTGGTCCCAGATGTACATCATGAAATTGGCGAAGCCCTCATTCAGCCAGAGATCGGACCAGTTGCGGCAGGTTGCCAGATCGCCGAACCACTGGTGCGCCAGCTCATGCGCGATCTCAATGTCCCTGCGCCGCGCCTGCGCGCGCAGGTTGGCCCGGTCGGCGTTTTGCGGATAGTTGCCCGGAAATTCCGTGGCGCTGGCGTTTTCCAGCCCCGAAAAAAATCCCGGGTTTTCCACCTGCGCGTATTTGGCCCAGGGAAAGGGCACCCCGGTCAGGCGCTCAAAATAGGCCATCATGCGCGGCGTGCGGCCGTACTGTGTTTGCGCATCGGCCGCGGTCTCATCCGGCCGCACGTCGTAAAACAACGGCACGCCGCCTGGGCCGGCGGCCCGCGCCTGTGTCCAGCGTCCCATATAAAACGTGATCAGGTAGGGCGCAATCGGCTGTGCCTGGCGCCAGTGAAACTCGCGCCAGCCATCGGGCAGCGCCCGCGTGTCCATCAACTGGCCGTTGGCGATGGCGGACAGCCCGGGCGGGGTGTCCAGATAAAAATCCACGCTCAGCTTGGCATCGGGGTGATCGTAAATGGGCAGCCAGCGCCGGTTGCACTCCGGCTCGCCCGAAACCCACAAATTTGTAATGCGGTTTGGGCGCCGCAAATCCCCCGGATAAAAGACCATGCAGCCATCGGGCCGGGCCTGATAGCGGATCCGCAGCGTGATCTTTTCTCCCGCCCGGGCCGCCTGCGCCAGCCGGATCTGCAAATGCCGCTTCGTCTTTTGATAATGCAGCCGAATCCGCCGGCCCGCCGCCTCGCTCATTTCCTGAATCACCGGCCCGCGGGCATCCAGCCTGACCCGGCGTAAGCCGGCCTGCCTGGATTGGATCGTAAGGGTTTCCCGGACCGCGATCGTGCGGGTAGCAAAATTCGGCCGCACCCGTAAAGTTAAATGCCGCAGGCGATAATTCCGCCGCGGCGCCGGATGGGCCGTCGCATGGCGTGAAAAATAAATGGATTGGGCCGCTCCCGCGATGGACAGGAGGGCGCAGGCCAGTCCCAGCCGGCCGCGGGATGAAAACGGCAAAGGGTTCTGCATTCCGCCACTATAGCTTGGCGGACAGTGGATTCGCTTCTGCGCTGGTTGCGGGGCGTTGCTGAAACTCCAGGCCCACCATGCTGCCCTGGCCATAATCGATCACCCGCGCAACCCGGGCTTGCAGTCCGGGCGCGGCCAGGGGCGTAAGCTCCGTCTCGCTGGCCAGTTCGCGGACGGGGATTTCCAGATGCAGCGATTCACAATCGGGCAATGGCTCCCGCACCACCACCAGGCTGCCACCCCGGCTGATATCCAGCGTGCTGGCTTCGCGGCTGAATCTCGCGCCGCTCCGGTCCACTCCATGCAGGCGGATGGGCATCGCCGTGGGTTGGCGCGGCCAGCGCCGGCGATCGCCAGTATCAGCTCTGGAAACAGATGCGGTCATAATCGGGGTCCTGGCGCGTGGCGCGGGATTCCCGCTTACTTTAGCTTGGTTGGATTGCGCGGAAGAATATAGAAACCGCGGTGTCCCGTTACTTTCAGGGTTCCACGTGGAGTCTTGCCATGCGGAGGGCTGTTTCCCGCCGCTCCACCAATTATTTATTTTTCTTCTGCTGCTTCGGCTTCCACGGCCTTCAGTTCCCGCTCCAGCCCCCGCTGCCGCGCCGCCAGGGTCAGCACATAAACCCCGAGTGCCAGCCAGGCCACCGTGAATGCCGCCACTACGCTGATCATCGTTTCTTCTCCCTGGGCGCCGCTCTGCGGCGCTGATCCTCATCGCCGCCATCAACTGGCGCGCAGCGCGGCCGCGCGCCGCAATTCATCCAGCCGCTGCCGCTGCCGCGCCTGCCGGTAGCGCAGCCGCATCAGCACCACCATCCAGACCAGAAAAGCGGCCCACCCCGCCCAGAATGCCACCCACATCGCCGGCGCCATCCCGCTATTGGGTCCGCCCAGAATCACCGGCTGCGGATGCTGGGTGCGCCACCAGCGGATCGCCATGTAGTCAATCGGCGTGTCGAAAAAGAAAAACACCGCCAGCGCGGCCGCCAGCCGCGGCTGCAGCTCGCCGGCGGGCGTCAAATGCCGCAGCAGCAGATAGCTGGCATACATCACCCACAGCACCAGCGTCAGCGTCAGCCGCGCATCCCAGGTCCACCAGATGCCCCACACCGGCTTGGCCCAGATGGGACCGGTGATGAGATTAATGCTGAGAAAGGCCAGGCCCACCTCGGCCGAAGCCACCGCCCAGGCATCGGCCCGCGGCGATCGCCGGAATAAATAGATCACGCTGGCGATGAAATTGATAAAAAATGCCAGAAATCCCGTAAACGCGCCCGGCACGTGCACATAGAATATGCGCTGGTAGATGCCCATGGTGCGTTCCGTGGGAGCGATCAGCCAGGCCTCGGCCAGGGCCCAGGCCATTAAAATCATGCCCGCGCCGATCCACCAGCCCAATTTCCCCGGACCGGTTTTCGCGGCCCGCGCTGATAAACTTCCCGCCGTTTTTTTCTGCTCCATGGTTACAGCCATTGTGTTTGCTATTGAATCGAGCCCGGCCGAGCGAATTTCAACGCCGCTCTGCGCCGCTGATCCCTTCGCCCTGTTATTTCTCACCCTACTTCCAATACTACATCCGCCAATAACAACCCCAGACAAGTGAAAATCACGTCAAAACCCAGCAGCAGCTCAATCCAATAGCGCGCCCCGCTGCCGCCGTTTAAAAAGATCTGGGTGGACTGCACCATGGCGATCACCGCCGGAATCGCCAGCGGCAGCAGCAGCAGCGGCAGCAGCAGCGCGCGGTAGCGGGTATGCACGCTCATGGCCGAAAAAAAAGTTCCGGTCGAGGCCAGCGCCCAGGTCCCGGCCAGAAGCACTCCAATCACGGCGCCCCAGCGCGCGCCGGGGGGCACATTGAAAAAAATCGCGAACAGCGGCAGCAGCAGCAGTTCGATCCCGGTCATCAGCAGGAAGCTGGAAACCATTTTCCCGCCCAGCACCGCCGGCCTCGCCGCCGGACTCAGGCGCAATCCGGTCAGGCAGGCTTCGGGAATTTCCCGCAGAAAGGCGCGATCCAGCGCCACCAGCCCGGCAAATAAAAATGCGACCCACAGCAGCCCGCCGCCGGCATGAATGGTCAGCTCCGACTGGGCTTCAAACGCAAAGCTGAAAATAACAATAATCAGCAGCGCATAAAACAGCATCGCGTTCAGGGCTTCGCGCCCGCGCAGCTCCAGCCGCAGGTCGCGCGCCAGCACTCGCGCGAATACCCGCGCCGAAGCCGGCAGCCGTTCAGGGGTTGCCGTCTCCGCGCTCATGCCGGCGGCCTCGCTTCGGCCGGCGATGGCGCCGCCGGCCGCAATCGGCCGCGTTCCAGCTGGATTCTCTGGTCGGCCAGATCGTGTATGAATTCTTCCGTATGGGTGCTGAGCAGAATGGCATGCCCGGCCTGCCGCAGTTCCCGCAGCACTTCCCGTAAATCCGTCACCGTGGCGCGGTCCAGGCTGGCAAAAGCCTCGTCGAGCAGCAGCACTGGAGGCTGGTGCAGCAGAGTGCGGGCCAGCGCGGCTTTTTGCCGCATGCCCTGCGACAGCTCGCCGCATTTTATTTCCGCCAGATGCGGCCCGCGCACCCGCTCCAGCGCCTGCCGCGCGGCTGCCCCCGGACGGTCCAGCCCGTACAGCACCGCATAGAACTCCAGGTTTTCCCGCACCGTCAGCAAGGGCTGTAGCAGGCTTTCATGTCCCAGCAGCCCGACCCGGCCCCGCGCCCGCGGATCCCGGATGGGCAGCCCGGTGATCAGGATTTCTCCCTGGCTGGGGTGCAGGGCGCCGGCCAGCAGCCGCAGCAGCGTGCTTTTTCCCGCGCCATTCGCGCCCAGCAGCAGCGTCAGGCTGGCCCGGGGCAGTTCCAGGGTCACCGCGCGCACTGCGGCCCGCACGCCAAAAAAACGTGTTACATCCCGGCAGATCACCGGGGCGCATTCCGGCGCCATGTGCGGGCGATCGGGCCCTGGCTTCATTTACATGGTTCCTGGCGTGCTCTTCTGCCCCGGCAATTTAGGTGTGTACTTCGAGGCGCATTTGGCTTGAATCATCGTCGCCTCCAATGTGCCATTGGGCTGCAGCCGGCCCATAGCCAAGGCCTGGGCGTTGCCGGTAAATGTATCCGGCGGAGGAGATTGGCCAATATAGCGCACCGGCAGCGTCAAATTCCCCTGCTTCAGGCTGAAGCTCATATACCCGGGAAAACGCTGTATGCTGCCGGGCACCACGATGCCCGCCACCCGGTACCTGCGATGGCTCGCGATTCTGCGCGGATTTTTCGCCTGCGCGATGGTGATGTAATAGCTGGCGCTTTTATGAATTCCCGTCCACGCCAGCCAGCCCAGGGTGGCCGCCACAATCGCCAGCACCACTCCGATTTTCCAGCGGGTTTGATTCATGGGATACGTCCATTTTCATTATAAATCCGTTGCTTGGAGGCATCCGTGACCTGCGTCACGTAGTCTTCGCGGCCGGGACGGCCGCAGCCGGGGTTTGCCAATGCGGATGGCGGCTGCGCCGCTGTATGCGCCCCTGGCCGTCTTACGGCACCTTGAGATCCATGTGTATCAGCGTCTGCGAATCGTATGCCGAGACCGTGCGCGTGCCGCCCCGCCGGCCGCGATACTCGGCATGCAGGGTGTAGTTGACGTCGGGCGCCAGGCCATGAAACACAAACCGGCCATTGCGGCTGGTGATATAAGTTCGCACCGTGCGGGAACGGCTGTTGCGCAGGTACACAATCGCGTGCGCCACCGGCTTTTGCCGCGCGTTCAGCACCGAGCCATGCACGGTGCGCGTATGTTGCGCCATGGCCGGAAACGCCAGCAGCAGGCCCAGCGCGCCAAGCCCCAGAAGATTGCGCGGTGAGTTCATACCGCATTCTCGCACAACCCCGCCGTGGCGTCTGGAATTCTGGGAACTTTAGCGCCGGGGTTTGACCGTCAGCCGGTGCAAATGCAGGAATACCGTGACCACTTGCGGGCCGGGAACCTGCACTACGGCTGCTCCGGGCGCGAATCCATGCAGTTGAGCCCGCAGCCGGTATTGCGCCGGCCGGATGGGAACCTTCTGCAGAAAATCCCCCGCACCGTCGCTATATACGGTCCAGTGGCGGCCATGGGGCAAGGTTTGAATGCGGACCCTGGCATTGGCGGCCAGGTAGCCATCGGGCAGAAAAACCACGCCATGGATGGCCGCTACCGGTTTGGGCGGATGGCGGACCGCCGCGGTCATGCTGGCGGCCAATATAAATATTCCCAGGACCCGCCCCATGCCGTTCACCGCTATGCGATGCTGATCTCCGGGCGTGCGCTCCAGGCGGCGCTGGTCCCGTCCCTTAGCCATGCGCGGCCCTCATTCGTAGTCGTCATCCTCATCATCGTCATCTTCGTCGTCGAAATCGTCGTCATCCTCGTCATCATCGAAATCGTCGTCCTCGTCGTCGGAATCTTCATCCTCGTCGTCGAGGTCGTCGGTGTCGTCATCAATATCCTGCTCATCGTCGTCGTCTTCGTCGTCGAGCTTATTCAGCTCGAGGGGCTGGGCATTGACGATTTCAAATGCGGAACCACAATCGGGACACGTCACGATCGCTCCTTCATCCACTTCCGTCTCGTCTAAATCCAAATCCGCGTCACAATCCGGACACATGGCCATGGCGCTGCCGCAATCCTTTCCGGGATATTCGGGACAAACGTATGGTACGCGAGTTGCCATTAAATTCCAATCCGCCGCCCTCGGCCCGGACTGGCCAACCGTTGCCCCGTTCCCCGCGCAGATCACGTCCATCATATCCTTAACTTTCCACTGATTCCTGCCCGTATGACCGCGTGCCACACCGCGGTGCGGATATGGATGAGCATTTGCCGAACCGGGATGTTTCCCCGGCCGGGCTTTTCTTAGGGTTTCGTTTGCCTGGCCGCTTCTGCTTCCAGGTATGCAACGATGGGCAGGTGTATGGGAAACAATTCCTGCCGCAGCTTCTCGATCGGCACCCGCACCACCCGGCCTTCCCACGACCCGCGCGGCGTTCCCGTGGTTTCAGTTTCATAGACGGCGACCGAGGACGGCAGGTAATGGCGGTTATGGTAGCGCCATAGAAATCGGCACCGTGTGACCTCGAGCCCGGTCTCTTCCCGCACCTCCCGGCGCAGGCTGGCGGCCTCATCTTCCCTCCAGAAGGCCATGCCGCCGGGAAAGCAGATGCCCCGGCCGTCGCTGCGCTCGACCATGATGAAATCGCCGCCGCTGCGCACAATGCCGGCCGCCGACCGCAATTCACCCAGCAGGGGAAACCGGCCATAGGTGGCGACAAAGATCCGCGAGGCCAGGCGAAATATTCCCGGCCCCCAGCGCCGCCATAAGTTGGAGCGAGTTTCGGTCATGGCGCCGCGGCTTACCGGGCTGGCGGCCGTTCGCGCGGCCGCTCCCGCACCCTCAGATTTTCGCCGGGCCGCAGATAGCCTTTGCGTCGAAACCAGTCTTCCATCGCCCGCGCCAGCTCCGGCAGCGGCACTTCCAGCCCGGCTTCCATTTCCCCCGCGGCCCGCGGCAGCGTGGCGTCAAACCGGCTTTCTCCGGTAAATCCGCGCATGGCAAAAGAATCCAGGTGGGCCAGCGGCGCCGGCCGCCGGACTTCGGGACTTTCGATGATGACCTCTAAAAGCCGGGCAAACATGTCGCGCTCAATTCGTTTCGGCTGAAATGAAAGCGTCTGCGCCGTTAGTCCAGACGAGCCTTGATGCGCGCTTGTGCCAGTTCCGGGTTCGCCTGTCCGCGCGAGGCCTTCATGACCTGTCCGACCAGAAAGGCCAGCAAAGCGACTTTGCCTTTTTTATACTGTTCCACCTGCGTGGGGTGCGCTCAG
>JAJZKJ010000062.1 GCA_021804195.1 Acidobacteriota bacterium | reverse complement strand
ATGCGGTGAGCCGCGGCCCTCTTTCACCTCGGTGTAGATCGCCCGCGCCACCACATCGCGCGTAGATAAATCCATTCGTTTGGGATCATATTTTTCCATGAAACGTTCGCCCTTGATTTTACGCAGGAGTATTTGGATTGGGTCATAATAGCGGTCCACCACCCGTTCCTTGAGCGGGATGATGGCGTTGTCGGTGATGTGGATGTCTTCGGGGCACACTTCCGTACAGCATTTCGTGATGTTGCACAAACCGAGTCCCGCCTCGTTTTTGAGCAATGGAAGGCGGTCCAGTGAGTCCATCGGATGCATCTGGAGGCTGGCGATACGCACGAAAAACCGCGGCCCAAAAAATTCCGACTTGCGTTCGTGCTCGCGCAAAACGTGGCATACATTCTGGCAGAGGAAACACTCAATGCACTTGCGGAACTCCTGCGCCCGATTCACGTCCTGCTGGAGCATGACCCAGGAGGCGTCCGGGCGGGGCGCAAACGGCGGGATTTTTTTATTGACCTGATAATTCCAGGAGACATCCGTAACCAGATCGCGAATGATTGGAAACGTTTGAAGAGGCTGGATGCGGACCATTTCACCGACGGGTAAAGCATCCAGGCGGGTCTTGCACATGAGGCGGGGCCGGCCGTTCACTTCGGCGCTGCACGAGCCGCATTTGGCGGCTTTGCAGTTCCAGCGGCAGGCCAGATCATGCGCCTGGGTACGTTGAATCTGGTGGATCGCGTCGAGCACCACCATACCTTCTTCGACCTCGACCTGGTACTCCACAAATCGGCCGCCGTTTTTGTCGCCGCGCCAAACACTGAAAGTTCGGATGCTCATTTGGTTTCCTTGGCTTTTTTTTCGTCTACCAGGGGGATCAACTCCGCGACTTTGACCACGGGGCGGGCCTGGACTTTCATACCGTCGGGTTCCTTTTTTATCACGATGTTATGTTCACCCCAGTATTCGTCGTACTTCGGGAAATCCAATCGGCTGTGCGCCCCGCGGCTCTCTTTGCGCAAGAGAGCGGCGCGGACGATCGCCTGGGAGCAGATCAGCATGTTGTGCAGGTCCCGGCACAGATGCCAGCCCGGATTGTACATACGCTGGCCTTCGACGACGCCGACGTGGGCGGCGCGCCGCTGGAGGTCCTCCAGCCTGGCCACGGCCATGGTCAAGTCTTTTTCTTCGCGGAAAATGCCAGCGAGGTTTTGCATCGTATTTTGCAGATCGACATGGAGCTTATAGGGATCCGCAGCGCCGGGTCGATCGAAAAAGCCGATCATTTCACCCGCCGCGTTTTCCACCTGCGTCTGATCGATCCGGGGCGGCGCGGCCCGGTTGGCGTATTCCGCGGCGCCGGCGCCGGCGCGCCGGCCAAACACCAGCAAGTCCGAGAGGGAATTGCCGCCGAGACGGTTGGCGCCGTTCACTCCGCCAGTACATTCGCCCGCGGCGTAAAGACCGGGAACGGTGCTGGCGCCGGTGTCGGCATCCACCTTGATCCCCCCCATGGTGTAATGGCTGGTGGGACCGACTTCCATCGGCTCTTTTGTGATGTCCACGTCGGCGAGTTCCTTGAACTGGTGATACATGCTCGGGAGCTTTTGCCGGATGTAGGGGGCTTTTCGATGAGAGATATCAAGGAAACAGCCGCCATGCGGTGAGCCGCGGCCCTCTTTCACCTCGGTGTAGATCGCCCGCGCCACCACATCGCGCGTAGATAAATCCATTCGTTTGGGATCATATTTTTCCATGAAACGTTCGCCCTGGTTGTTGCGAAGGATGCCGCCTTCACCGCGAACCGCTTCCGTCACCAAAAGACCCATCACCCCCGGCGGCCAGACCATGCCCGTGGGATGAAATTGAACGAACTCCATGTCCACCAACTCCGCGCCGGCTTCGTATCCGAGCGCGTGGCCATCGCCGGTGGATTCCCAGGAGTTGGAGGTAATCTTATAACACTTGCCAATGCCGCCCGTGGCCAGCACCACGGCCTTGGCCTTGTACACCACGAAGCGGCCCGTCTCGCGCCAATAGCCGAATGCCCCGCAGACGCGCTCGCCGTCCTTGAGCAGCTTCGTGATCGTGCATTCCATAAAGACGTCGATGCCCTGGTGCACACCCTTGTCCTGCAAAGTGCGAATCAGTTCCAGTCCTGTGCGGTCGCCGACGTGCGCCAGCCGCCGGTAGGTATGTCCACCGAAGGCGCGCTGCAAAATTTTTCCATCGGGCGTGCGGTCGAACACCGCGCCCCATCGCTCCAATTCGCGCACGCGCTCGGGCGCTTCCCGGGCGTGCAACTCGGCCATGCGCCAGTTGTTGAGGTACTTGCCGCCGAAAAGAGTATCCTGGAAATGGGTCCGCCAACTGTCCTGAGCATCCACATGGGCCAGCGCCGCGGCTACGCCGCCTTCCGCCATGACCGTGTGCGCTTTACCCAGGAGCGATTTGCATATCAGCGCCGTTTTGGCGCCCAGTGCGGAGCACTCAATCGCGGCCCGCAACCCCGCGCCGCCCGCGCCGATGACTATGACGTCGTGTTCGTGTGTTTCGTATTTTTCGTTCATTTCGATTTAGAAAATCCTCACATCATGCCAAACGCCCATCGCGCATAGTCGCACGTAAAGATCGGCGAATCCGACCGCAAATAAGCTGATCCACGCCCATGGCGCATGCTTAAGATTCAACAACGAGACGCCACTCCAGAGCTTGTGCCGAGTCCGCGCCGCCGCCGAGCAGGAGAAACAATCGAGCCGACCTCCGACAAGATGCCGCAGCGAATTGCAGCCGAGGGTAAATGCCGACAACGTAAGCACGTTAAACAACAGGACCAGCGACCCTACGCCCACCCCAAAGTGAAGTTGCCCCGCCGGATCCCGGAAGAAAAACGATCGCACCGCGTCGTACCACAGGGACAAAAGAAGGAGCGTCGCGAGGTAAAAGAAGTACCGGTGGAAGTTCTGGAGGATAAAAGGAAAGGCTCTCTCCCCACGGTAACATCGGCCTTTCGGCTCGCCCACCGCGCACGCGGGCGGATCCAGGAAGTATGAACGGTAGTAGGCTTTGCGGTAATAGTAACACGTGGCGCGAAAACCAAGGGGAATCCACAAAATCAAAAAGGCGAAGGAGAACGGCAACTGTATCCCGAAGAGAACATGAAGATCGGGTGAGTAGAAAGGCGAAAGATAATACGCGCCATGGGCTTGGTACAGGTAATTATTCCCCTGCCATGCCGCCCACATTGCATACACGCCGAATGCCGTGAGCCCCAAAAAAACGAGCAGGGGCTGGAGCCACCAGGCGTCCCGTCGCGCCGTGACGCCCAGCCCGTTGCGTTCAAGAACGGAACCTGTTTGAGCCATATACTTTCAATCCCGATTTTCGTCGCGCGCTTTCCGTGGGCCATCGAAGTTCAAGAGGGCGAAACCCCCCGGCGCGTCTCGCTCTTTTCAAACACAGATATCGGATTCTACGGACACATCCGGAATGTGTCAAAAAACTATCCATGAAATGTTGCAAACATGGCGGCGTGCGGTATATCGGGATGGAATCCCGCGGCCGTTTGGCAGGCGTGCGGGCTGGAAAACACCGAAGTGAAGGGTGCACAAGCCCTCAGATACCCGTGCTGCCGAAGCCGCCGGCGCCGCGAACTGTGGCGGAAAGCTCTTCGCTGGCCGGTAGCACCCGCCAGCTCACTCGCGTGACGGGGCCGATCACCATCTGGGCGATTCGCATGCCACGGGTAATGATAAACGGCTCGTCCCCCAGATTGATCAGAATGACCTGCACTTCCCCGCGGTAATCGGCGTCAATTGTGCCCGGCGCGTTGGCCATGCTGATCCCGTGCCGGAGGGCCAGGCCGGAGCGGGGACGAATCTGCGCTTCATACCCCGGCGGCAGAGCCACCGCCAGGCCGCAGGGAATGACCCGGCGTTCATACGGTAAAAGCGTGACCGGTTCCCGGACCGCAGCGGGAAGGTCCATACCCGCCGACAAAGCCGTCTGATAGGCCGGCGGTTCCAGCCCGCGGCCGTGTTCGAGCCAGGCCAATTCCACCTTGATTGGTTCAGGCATGATGGCATCTCCTTCAGAGCACGTGTGCCGTTCCGGGGCGATCCCGCCGGCTACCGGGATTGGTCACCAGACCGGCCCAGCGGGCGAATACCTGCCCGCCGTATTTTTCCAGGTCAACCATGTATCGGGCCGTCTGGTTAAGAATTTCATCGCCCGACAGGTTCGCCTGCGCCAGTTCGTCCGGGAAAGCCTGGACCATGCGAAGAATCTGCTGCCAGGTGACTTCCAGGTGGCAAAGCAGGCCGTAGGCGTTCGGGCCGTGGCGAAACGCCTGGCAAGCGGTTCCCTCGGAAGCCAGCAACGGTGTGCTTCCGCGGGGCAGGTCGAAAACATCGCCGTGCCAATGGAATGCCGCAAACTCATCCGGCAGGCCCGCCAGCAGCGGATCATCCCTGGCGCCAGCCAGCTTTTTCACAGTATGCCAGCCAATTTCCTTTTTTCCGGCCGCAAATACCCTGGCGCCCAGCGCCGCCGCCAGAAGCTGGCTGCCCAAGCAAATACCCAGGATTGGTTTATGATCGTACAGGGCGGATTCGATCAACCGCAGCTCGTCGCCAAGGAAGGGATATTGATCCCGCTCGTAGACGCTCATGGGACCACCCATCACGATCAGACCGGCGTAACCGTCGAGTGTTTCCGGATAAGACGCGCCGGAAAATACTTCCAGCGTCTGCGGGGCAAGATCGGCCGCGGCCAGAGCGGTGGAGATATCGCCCAGGGTTTCACATTCCACATGCTGAATCGCAAGAATCTTTTGCATCATACATTTCCGCGTGGCGCCGTCCGATTTCCGGTTCGGCTATTTTTTGAAGAGCCGGTCGCCCCGGCGGGCCGGTGCGAGCCTCCCCGGCCATCACCCGAACCACCGCTTTTTTAGATTTCACTCCAAAAACAGTCCGCTTGCAACGCGGTTTTCCGTTCGGCTATAATCATGCATTCGAGTGTTTGCTCCTTGAGCCGCCTGTGGGCCGGCCCATCGCCCCCGGGAAAGGATATGCAAAGGTGAAACTACTCATTGATATTTTCTAAGCCCATGCCCAGGCCGATGGTCGACCCAGGCAGGGGTTGAAACATCGGCGCGGTATGGCGATGTGTGTGCCAACTCCCGTGCCCGCCGGAAACGCCCGCCAAGCGGGTCTTTTTGAATAACAGAACGAAAGAACTGCTGATCCATAGATATCACGGGTGATGGATAAAGGTGAATTATGCCACGCGATCTGACGAAATTACGCAACATTGGTATCGCCGCCCATATCGACGCCGGCAAGACGACCGTCTCCGAACGCATTTTATACTACACCGGCAAGACCCATAAGATCGGCGAAGTGCACGAAGGCACCGCCGTCATGGATCATTTGCAGGAAGAGCAGGAACGGGGTATCACCATCACCGCCGCCGCCACCACCTGTCCCTGGCGCATCGACGGCAAAGAGGACGGCGAAGAATTCATCATCAACCTGATTGACACCCCGGGCCACGTGGACTTCACCGTGGAGGTGGAGAGGTCGCTGCGGGTGCTCGACGGCGCCGTGGCCGTGTTCGATGGTCGTGAAGGGGTGGAAGCCCAATCGGAAACGGTGTGGCGCCAGGCGGCCAAGTACAAGGTGCCGCGCCTCTGTTTTATTAACAAAATGGACAAAGTCGGCGCCGACTTTGAATTTTGTGTGCGGACCATTCACGAGAGGCTGGGGGCCAATCCCGTTCCGATCCAGATTCCCATTGGGGCGGCGGAAATGTTCGCCGGCGTCATTGATCTGGTGGAAATGAAGGCCTACCAGTGGGACGAAACGAGTAAGGGCCGCGTCTGGGGTGAAATTCCAATTCCCCCCGAATGCCTGGCCAAGGCGGACCAGGCCCGGGCGTACATGATTGAGAAGGCCGCCGAGTGCGACGACCATCTCATGGAGCACTACCTTCATGATAAACCGATCGACCGGGACCAGATTAAAGCCGCTCTGCGCAAAGGAACCATTGCCGGCCACATCAACCCCGTGCTCTGCGGCTCGGCCCTGAAATACAAGGGCGTGCAACTTCTGCTCAACGCGGTGGTGTACTACCTGCCCAATCCGCTGGACAAGCCACCGGTGGTCGGCCACGATCCGCGCGACAAAAGCAAGCAGATCATCCGCTCCGCCGAAGGAAGCGAGCCGTTCTGCGGCATCGTGTTCAAGATTGTCAGCGATCAGCACGGCGATTTAAGCTACCTGCGGATATATTCGGGTAAACTCCAGTCCGGCGCCCGTATCCTCAACACCACGCGCGACCGTAAGGAAATCGCCTCGCGCATCTGGGAAATGCACGCCGCCGACCGCATCCAGCGCGACGACGCCGAGGCCGGCGACATCGTGGGCATTGTCGGCTTCAAATACAGCCTCACCGGCGACACCGTGTGCGACGCCGATCATCCGATTTTGCTTGAAAAGATGGAATTTCCCGAGCCGGTCATCAGCATGTCCATTGAACCCAGGAACGCCAACGACAAGAACAAGCTCGGCGAGGCGCTGACCACCCTGCGCCGCGAGGACCCCACTTTCCGAAGCAATTTCGATTCTGAAACCGGCCAGACGATTATTCACGGTATGGGCGAACTGCACCTGGAAATCATCGCCAACAAGCTCCGGCGGGACATGAAAGTCGACGTGCTGGTGGGCAAGCCGAAGGTGGCGTATAAGGAAACCATCACCCGGTCCGCCGAGGCGCAGGGCAAACACATCAAGCAGACCGGCGGTCGCGGCCAGTACGGCGACTGCTGGATAAGGATTGAACCGTACCAGCCGGTGGAAGGCGACGATTCGGAGGACACACTGCTGTTCGTCAATGAGATCAAGGGCGGTGCGATTCCGAGGGAATACATTCCGTCGGTGGAGTACGGCGTGCGCCAGGCGTTCAAATCGGGTATCCTCGGCGGATTTCCGGCGCTGAACATGAAGGTCGCGCTCTTTGACGGCAGCTACCACGACGTGGACTCCTCGCAGATCGCCTTTGAGCAGGCGGGCATTTTGGCCATGCAGGCGGCGATGAAGAAAGCCGGTCCGGTTCTGCTCGAACCAATCATGAAACTCCAGGTGACCACACCGATTGAGTTCGCCGGTCCCGTGCAGGGCGATATCAGCAGCCGGCGGGCGATGATCGAAAACACCGAAAATCGCGGCCATATCCAGGTGATCGACGCCCGGGTTCCCCTGGCGAGCATGTTTGGTTATGCGACCATTTTGCGTTCGCTCACCCAGGGCCGCGCCAATTACACCATGGAGCCGCACAGCTACGCCCAGACACCCAACCACGTGAAGGATGAAGTGCTCGCGGCGCTCAAATAGGCCGATGGGTTAGTTGGCCGGCGGCTTGGCCAGCGCGAGATTGCCGGTGGAAGAGCCGGCCAGAACCAGACGGCCCATGCGGTAGGGCGCAAAGGCCTGCGCCTCCGGAGGAACGGAGAAAAGACTATACTGCACCAGGCGGCGGGGGCCATGACGGCGCGGTTGCCATTGATAGCGGATCAGGTTCAGGCGGAGCTTGCGGCCGGCCCGGGGCGAAAGCCGCAATGGCCGGGGCAGGCGGGTCAACGGTACGCGGACGACCAGCGCCCACGCCGGCTGCCTGCGCCAAATCCCATGATAAGTTTTGACCTTCAGCGTGCGCTCCCGCCAGGGAATGAGGCTGAACGGCTGGGCTAAATTAATTCCGCCGGCGCGCATGGGCTTCGGCGGCACAGCGGCGCGATGCCATACCTCGTTTACCCGTCCGTCGGGGGCGATGGCAATCTCATAAAAGTTCGTGCCGTTCTGGAGGCGGGAGCTGTCCAGCCATATTTCAGCACAATCATATTTCCATATATCTGACTTAGCAGCCGCAGGATTGAACCAGGCCGCCGGACCGGTACAGACAAAGGCGACGTAAAGACTGGTGCGCGAGTACACGACGGCCACCCGTGTTGCGGTGGAGGAAGGCGCATAAGGACTGGAACTGGCGAGCGTATACCAAGTTGTGTCCCGCCAGAATGAATTGATAATGGGGTTATGCATGGCGGCGGAAAACCCGCCAACGCGCGCGGCTTCCACCGCCACGGGTACGGCGTGGGAAGCGGACGCGGCCGAACCGGCGCCACTGGTCGAACTGCCTTTGCAGCCAGGCCATACCGATACCAGCGAGACGGCCAAGACCACCACACCGAGCATTTTTAAAGTTGTCACGCCGGTCCATTTCATGATTCACCAGCCGACTCTCGTTGCCGGGTCAGACGTTCCGCAGCAACCGGCGATTTCCCAAACAGGCTCTGAACAAAACCATTTCCTTTCCTAGTACACGTTCAAACAAGAACTACGATACCATAGTTGCGGGATTTTCGGATGCCAGTGTGGTCATGGCTTGCGGCCCCATTTCACTGCTGTGACCCGGAAAAGCCTTGGCTTTCGGATCAATATACGTCTTTGCGAAGTTAACGGCAATCGCCGCCTCGCCAAATCCGGTTGCAATCAGTTTAAGTTTTCCGTCGAATCCCGCAACATCTCCCGCGGCAAATATTCCTTTCATGTTCGTCTGCATGTGATGATCCACCAGAATCGACTGGCCTTGAAGATTCAGGGGCCAGTTCTTAATGGCTCCCAGGGAACTGATAAACCCAAGCTGCGGCAAGATCGCGTCCACCGGCAACGTTCGCTCCTGGTGGGTCTGATTATTAAAAATGACAACACCGCTGATCTTATTATCGGTCACCACCAGGTCTTTTAATTCGTAAAAAACCAAAATCGGTGTCCCCAATTTCAGCACGCGGGTCACGCTATCCTCATGCGCCCGGAACTGGTTCCGGCGGTGGATGATGGTGATTTGGGAGGCGATTCCATGGAGATTCATGGCCCAATCCAGCGCCGAATCGCCTCCACCAATGATCAGCAGCCGTTTATCTTGGA
The DNA here is from genome assembly GCA_021804195.1 of Acidobacteriota bacterium. The sequence continues at coordinate 110 of JAJZKJ010000062.1, read as the reverse complement.
ATGCGGCCATGTTGGACACAAAGTAGTAGACGCCGCGCCCCTCCCAGGCGCCGGCGGCGGCAAGCGGCAATTTTCGCGGCTGGAACGCGCCGGCGCCGGCGCATATAAGA
>JAJZKJ010000061.1 GCA_021804195.1 Acidobacteriota bacterium | reverse complement strand
CGTAAGCTGGCCTCTGCCGCACCACAACAACGATTTTGCAGGCTGCCACCGAATCGCAGCGGCTGATGGTGGTTTTGGGCGCCAGGGTTCCGGACTTTTCTCAGGCATCGTGACAAAATAACGCGACCCTTCCGGCCAGTTTTTTCGCCCGCTGGCGGCGTTGCTCGCTCATTACATATCCATGCGGACACGCGACTCGCGAGCATCTTGCCAGTAGGCAAAATGCGTGCACCATAATGGGGTACCTTATTTTGTCGCGATGCCTTACCGTACTTCAATGAGACGTTCACCCCGGGCCAACTCCCGAAGGATTTCGGGCAGGAGTGGTGCAAACCAGTCCTGCAAGGCGGCGCGAGAACAGTTGCCTATCCGCAGCCATACCACCGCCGGGCCAGTAGAGCTTTGGCGGATACGCGATGCGAAGTCTTCATCTTTGGTTAAGATAACATAGGTGTGTTCAACTGCGTACCGCCAAATCGGCGTATCTTCAGCGTTTCGTAGGCCGATTTGATCAACATGTATGGCTTCATGGCCTGCCTCAAGGGTAAGCCACCGGGCCAGTGCAACGGGAAGCTGGGCATCAATGAGAAATTTCACCGGATCCCTTTAACTGCCCGAGGTCACCAGAACCGTGTGATCAACCTCGCGCGAGGCGTATTCCAAACTGGCCCGGATGTCGTCGCTTTCAAGATACGGGAAGTCCGCGAGAATCTGCGATTCCGAAACACCTGCGGCAAGCATTTCCAGAATATCTTTGACACGGATGCGCATACCCCGGATGCACGGCCTGCCGCCACACTGATTGGGATTAAAAGTGATCCGGTCAATATGTTTCATCGAGGTCATTTTACCAACGCTCCGTGCGGCAAAGCAACTTTGGCTCTTATCGGTTACTTCCGGGCAAAAAGATGTTATTGCGATAAAGCCTTTGCGGCAGCCATGTTTGACACCCTCATCCCAGGAGCCTGTCCGAGTAATAGCGCGGATTGTGATGGGGCTGAAATGCCCCTACGCGCCGGCCGCGGCTCGGGGGCGGTGGCTGCTGGTGCTGGCGAGTTCCCGCGTGACAAGCCACTGCAGAGGCTTGCCGTGCAGCCAGCGTTCAAACTCTGTGATCATCAGTCGGCCGAGGCGTCGGCACTCATCACCCTGCGAGCCGGCGATGTGCGGCGTGAGCAGCACATTGGGCATGTCAAACAGCGGCGAGTTCGCCGGCGGCGGCTCGGGGTAGGTTACGTCGAGTACGGCATACAAGTCGGGGCGCTGCTTGAGTACGTCAACCATCTGCGGCTCGCAAATAATCTGCCCGCGGGCGGTGTTGATGAGCGTAGCGCCCGGTTTCATCGCTGCGATATGCCGGCCGGTGATTAGCCCCACGGTTTCGGCCAGCAGCGGCGTATGCACCGAGACCACATCGCTGCGACGAAATAGTTCGTCAAGCGAACAGAGCGTAACGCCCATGGCCGCGGCCTGTTCGCTGGTTAAAAGCGGATCAAAGGCTACAACGTTCATTTCAAATGTTTTAAGACGCTCGGCGAGCAGGCGTGCGACAATGCCCATCGAAATCAATCCGACGGTTGTTTTGTAGCAGCCGGGGATGCCCTCCTGACTGCCGAAGGTTCGCTGCGCTCTGGTTTCGGCGGCAAGCCTCCAAACATGTTTGAGCGAGAAAATAATGGCCGCGAGCGAATATTCAACCACGGGCACGGCGTTGGCGGCATAGGCGGTGGTGACGGCGATACCGCGCTGCCAGGCCGCTTCAGTAATAATTTCGCTGACGCTGCCGGCGCCGTAAAACAGAGCCTTAAGTTTTGGCGCATGGGCTAAAAAGGTGTGGTCCAATCTCGGGCCGCCCCAGCCGGAGAAAATAACTTCTATTTCACCGAGTGCTTTGGGATGTTCTTTGAGCCAGGCCGGCTCGTAGCATTGGTGGTCGATATCGGTCAATTGTGCGATATCGCGCGTTTCGTCCGGGCCGTAAATCATGGCGAAGCAGCGTTTATCGAGAACGTACATGGCTTTGGGTTTGTGAGGGGTGCTGTCTTGTTGTCCCACGGTTATCGCCTTTCCTAAGGTGTTGCGTCACAGGCGGGCATCAGGAGCCGCCGATTAAAATTCCCGCCAAAAATACCAATACCCCACCGACCACAATTTGAAATGCCGCGCGCAAAAATGGTGTGTCCATATACTTGGCGCGTATCCAACTGATCATAACCAGCTCAACGGCCACCACGGCTCCCGCCACGCCGGTAGCCCACATAAAGCCAAAGCCGTGAAAAATAAACGGCAGCAGGTAGGGCAGCGTATGGCCGAGTCCGCCGGCGGCGGTCATTAAACCGCAGACGGTTCCACGTACCAGCGGTCGTCCGCGGCCGGTGAGCATGCCATCGTCGGACAACGCCTCGGCAAACCCCATGGAAATGCCCGCGCCCACGGCCGCCGCCAGACCCACCACAAAGGCCGACCAACTGTTGTGGGTTGCAAAGGCCGCGGCAAACAGCGGCGCCAGGGTCGAAACCGAACCATCCATCAGGCCGGCAAGCCCCGGCTGCACCACCTGCATGACAAAAAGCCGGCGCTCGGCTGCCTTCTCTTCATGCCGTACTTCCGCTGAAACATGCTCATGCTCCAACGACTCGGCCCGCTCGGCATGGCGGCCTTCTGCCTCGGCCAAATCGCCGAGGAGCTTGCGCACATCGGGGTTGGGGCTGAGTTGGGCTGCTTTTTCGTAAAAGCGGCGGGTTTCAAGCTCCATCACCTCGGCCTGCCGGCGGATTACTTCCAAGCGCAGGTTTTTCATCAACCACACAGGCTTGGGTTTTATAAATCCACGAACATCCTCGCGGCGCACCAGCGGTATATGCTCGCCGAATTTTTTCTTGTATTCATCCAGCAGAAGCCGGCGATGTTCCGACTCCTCAGCCTGCATGCCCCGAAAGATTTCGGCCGATGCCGGAAAATCTTTGCCCAAAGCGTCGGCATAGTCGCTGTACATGCGGGCGTGCTCTTCTTCAAGAGATATCGCCAGCGCCAAAATCTCTTTTTCCGTAAGGTCCAGAAAGCGTTTAGCCATTGCCTATCCTAAAGTGCATCCGGTGCATCCAACCACCAACCCAAGGCGGTATTTTATCAGGTAGGGGCGCATTTAGCACATGCTGGCTCCCCGGCATGGGGCTGATGTTAGTGGAGCGCTAAGATGCGCAATACGGGCTTTTAGCGCTGGCTCGCCCTGTTGGGATGCGGTATACTCGCGTGTCAGCAGGCTGGTTTTTAAAGGGACATTTGTGTCAGTGCATTTCATCGAACTTTTGGAACAACTCCATCGCAGGTGTCTTAACATGGCGGCGCTGGTGCAGGCGGCCGTCGAGCAAGCCAGCCAGGCCTTGCTTACCGCCAGCGCCGAGACCGCCCGGGTGGTCATGGACAACGAAGGGCAGATAGACGCCGAAGAAGTCGAAATTGAGCGGGCGGCCATTAATTTGCTCGCCCGGCATCAGCCGGCGGCAACCGATTTGCGAACGGTTTTTGCCATTGTCAAAATCAACAGCGACCTCGAACGCATCGGCGATTGCGCCTTTAACATCGCACAAATGATTGCTCCCCTGGCGGCCGCGCCCGTGGAGTTGCCCCACGATTTACGCATCATGGCCGAAACAACCCTCAAACAAGTCGGCGACACCACGCGCTGCCTGGCCAACCGGGACCCGGTTCTGGCCAACCAGGTGTGTCGCGGCGATGATGTGGTAGATGCGCTCTACCATCAAATATACCAGGATATGCAAACCGGCATGGCGCAGAATAAAGACCGTGTCGCCTCCGACCTGGCCTTTATTATGGTCGCCAAAAATCTCGAGCGTATCGCCGACCATTGCACCAACATCGCCGAAGAAGTGGTATTTTTAGTCCGCGGGCAGATTATTCGCCACACGCATACCCAAGAATAGCATTTTGTGCTCTCGGCCATCCGCCGGCCTTCCCTCAAGCCCGCGTTTCTGTTTGTTCATTGGGCATGCCGCCCGACGAGCGTATAATCAAAGCCATTCATTTTGCCGGCTGACGGCCGGGGCGCGTAAAGGATGTTGCCTGTGATTGTGGTGACCGGTGGAGCTGGGTTTATCGGCTCGGAATTTGTGCGGCAATGGATCGCCGAAGAATCGTCACAGCTTGTCAATATTGATAAGCTCACCTACAGCGGCAATCTCGAAAACCTCGCCGGCGTCAGCGGAAATTCCCGCCATCATTTTGTGCAGGCCGATATTGCCGATCAGGCTGTGATCGAACAAGTGCTTTACGAGCACAAGCCGCGGGCCATCATACACTTCGCCGCCGAGAGCCACGTGGACCGCTCCATTCATGCCCCGGCCGATTTTATACAAACCAATATTGACGGAACGTTTCGGCTGCTCGAAGCGGTGCGGGCCTGGCGGGCGGCAGCGCCCAAAGAGTTCAAATTTGTTCATATATCTACCGATGAAGTATTTGGCTCTCTGCCGCTAAAAGCCGCTGCCATCTCCGAGGCGGCTGTGTATGCGCCGGGCAACCCCTATGCTGCTTCCAAGGCGGCGGCCGACCATCTGGTGCGGGCCTACATTCGCACCTACGACTTGCCGGCTGTGATCGTCCACTGCTGCAACAATTACGGGCCGTTTCAGTTTCCCGAAAAGCTCATTCCGCTGATGATCGCCCGCGGACTCGCCGGCGAAAGCCTGCCCATTTACGGCGACGGCCTGCACGAACGCGACTGGCTGCATGTAAGCGACGCGGTCAGGGCCATTCGTCTTGTGCTCGCCGGCGGCCGCATCGGCGAGAGCTACAATATTGCCGCCGGGCAGGCATGTTCCAACCTGCAGGTTGTTGGCATGCTATGCGACCTCCTCGATGAACTTAGGCCGCAATCGCCCTTTAAGCCGCATCGGCAGCTTATCAAGCATGTGGCCGAGCGACCCGGCCACGATCGTCGCTACGCCCTCAATGCCGATAAGATAGCCCGGGAGTTGGGGTGGCAGCCGCAGGTAAGCCTGTTCGATGGGCTGCGGCAGACCCTTGAATGGTATTTGGGCAACAAAGCCTGGCTGGAAAATGTAGTAAGCGGTCGCTATCGCCAATGGATTGCCGATAATTATGGCTGGCGCAACAAAAGGAGTTAGATGCATATGCGCAAAGGCATCATTATGGCAGGGGGTACCGGCTCGCGGCTGCATCCCTCCACGCTGGCGGTCTCCAAGCAGTTGCTGCCCGTGTACGACAAACCCATGGTGTATTATCCGCTCACGACGCTGATGCTCGCGGGTGTCCGCGAGATGCTGCTCATTTCTACCCCGCAGGATGTGCCTGCGTTTAAGCAGCTTTTGGGCGATGGATCGCAATGGGGCATTCACCTGACCTACGCCGTGCAGGAACGCCCCGCAGGCATTGCCGAGGCGCTGCTTATTGCCGAGGGTTACTTGGCCGGCGCTCCGAGTGTGCTGGTATTGGGCGACAATATTTTTTATGGCCATGAGTTCGCGCTTGATTTAAAAGCGGCAGCGGCCAAAACCAGCGGCGCCACCGTATTTGCCTATCCGGTATCAGACCCGCAGCGGTATGGTGTGGTGGAGTTTGACGAGGCTTTTCGGGCGCTTTCAATAGAAGAAAAGCCCGCCCGCCCCAAATCGCGCTATGCGGTGGCGGGGCTGTATTTTTACGATAAGCATGCTCCCGCGCGGGCGGGAGGTTTGGCGCCATCAGCGCGCGGCGAACTGGAAATTACCGATCTGAACCGCGCCTATCTTGCCGCCGGCGAGTTGGAGGTGGTGGTGATGGGTCGCGGGCTGGCATGGCTGGATACGGGCACGCACGAGTCGCTCTTGGAGGCGGCCATGTACATTGCCGCCATTGAGAAGCGTCAAGGCCTGAAAATCGCCTGCCCCGAAGAAATTGCCTTTCGCATGGGGTACATCACTGCGGCGCAGCTCGCCAAGCTGGCGGCGCCGCTGGCCCATAACGCCTATGGCCAATACCTTATGGCCATTGTCAATGAGCGCATCGCGCCGGTAAGCCCGCAGCGCGGCCCGCGGGCTGCGAGTGCAGGCGAATAAGTGACAGATGAGCCGTCGAGTCCCGACGGCTGGCTGCTTTCCGCTGGGGCGTTTGCGGCCAATCAATCCTGATTTATAGGCGTGACAGCGCACCAGGCTATTTACCGGGCAGCACCTGCGCCAGGCCCACATCGGCAAATTGTCCGCCGGTGGTCTGGTGAACATGCGCCGCAATTTCGTTGCGGCCCGTGCGAAGCGCCCTCATGCCTGCGGCTGATATTGCCAGCGGCACATATTGAGTGGAGTAGCCGCTGGCGCCGCCGGCAAATACACCGTTGATATACACCTGCATGTCTTCATCGTGGTAGGCATACAGCATGAGATGATTGCGATGCCCTGGCGGCATGTTGAACGTGCGGCGCAGCCAGATGTCGTCGGTTGTCCAACGGGTGCGTGGCTTTACGCCGGGGTCAATTGTGCCAAAGCCTGCAGGCCCAACTGCCCAACTGCTGTCATCGAAGCTGGCCTGGTTCCAGCCGCGGCCGGGGTTTTGGGTGGTGTAGTGCCAGTTGATGGGTGCCTGCTGCGCGGTGGGAACAATTACTTTTATGATGGGCGGCGGCGGCAAAGGCGCCCAGTCGTTTGAAAATGTTGCGCCGTGCGACGCCCATTTATGCCACATGGCCGGGGTTGCCATGAACTTAATAAATGCCGCGCCCATGACCGGCCGCGCGTGCATGCCGTCGGTGCCGGTGAGAGTATTGTAATAGTCGGCCAGCGGCACGCGATCGGTCGTTTGATCCAGCCAGTGGTAAATATGGTTCATGAATAGTTTGAAATGCGCCGGATTTTGCGCCAGCGTCGCCGACCAGATGCTCCAATCGGTTTTGGTCATTTGCGTGCGAACGTCCAGCGGCAGGCCATAACGATTGAACTTGGTCAGGTAATATGCAATCTCCCGGTGTTTTACAAGTTGCGGAAAGGCGTGAATGTCCAGCACGTCGTCCCATACCATGTTGTACTTCTGGCTCCAGGTATTGGGGCGGTTAAACGCCATACGGTAGTGATCGCCTTCGGCGTCTACCGCCATCCAGCGGTGCGCCCATCGTTTGGCACGCGCTTCGTAATCGGCGGCCAGGGCTGTCATACCGCGCAACTTGCACAGGTACGCGTAGGCCCCCATCGCCTCGATAGCTTTGACGCTCAGGTTGGCATTGTGAGCCATAAAGCCCATGAAGTCGTCGGTGCAGAGCTGATTTTTGGGATCAAAGCCGTCCTTGCGTAAATAGTTCACCCAACTGGTAAGCATGGGCCAATACCGGGCGGCAAAGTCGGCGTTGCCTTGGGCATGTGCGACGGCTGCAGCGAGAATAATCATGTTGCCGCTTTCTTCAACCTGCATGTTTTCGCCGCCGCTGTTGTAATGGCCCCGGCAGATGGGGTATGTGCCCAAATCGTGCGGCGCCCAGGGGAATTTCCACCGGGGCGTATCAGCGGAGTCGAAAATCGGCACCATGCTGGCCGCCTCAAGCTGCGGGCAGAACGTCAGCAGAATCGGCGACGCCGGGAAAAATACATCCACCGTGGCAATATCGCCGTTGCTGGTTTCTTCTTTGGTGAATACCAGCGGCAGGCCGCGGCTGTCGGCGGATATGCCCATGGCCGCCAGAGCCTGACGATACGCCAACGCGCAAATCTGGGCGTATTTGCGGCCGCCAACCCGAATTGCATCCCGCATGACTGCATGATCAAAATCAGTCGCCTGACGCATGAGTTGGTTGTAGTTGCGCCCGGCGCGGGCCAGCATTGCCAGCGGTTTCACGCCGCCATTGCGCCAATAGGGTCGCTGCGACTGGCCGAAATAATCAATCGCGTACACCTCATCGTACGCCACCAAAACATGGCACGACACGGGCTTATGGCCTGTTGTACCAAGGTCAAAGGCAAATGCTTCGGATGGTTCGCCATCGCTGACGGCTCGCGGCATGCGGGTTGAAACTGTATTGCCAAGCCTGCCGGTTGCTTCAAATTGCGAAACGCATGCCTTGACCGAGCCGATCATGTTTGTGGATTGGCCGCTCGGGGCGGCGGTGTAAATGTAGCCCCAATCCAGGCCAACCGGATCGCCGGCAATATCAAAATAGTTCTGCCGGGGGCTGCCGGCTTTAAGGGCCGTAAGCTCGCCGGCCATGTGCTTAGACCACGCTACGCGCTGAGTGTCTGCGTTGACCGCAACGCCCGTGCTTGTGGAGTAATAAACCTGCACCTGATGGTACTGCCCGTCGGTGCTGTGGACGTTCCATGTAATGTATGTAACCGGCTGGGTAAAGTCCCGCAGGCTTGAGGGCAGCCGCGGCGTACAGAACGTAAGCGCCACCGCAACGCCATGGCTCGCGAAGGTGTATACGCTGCGCAGCGGCCAAACCTTAACGCCAAGCTGGGGCATGTTGCCGGCTGTGCCCGCCGGTGCGCCCATGAGCGTGTAGCTTGTGCCATCAACACGAATAATGCTGACCAGGTTCTGTACGCGGCCCGTCCAGTAAACGGTTTTGTGGCCGGCGAGATTGTTGGTTTCAGACCATATGCTCATGTAAGGGTCAAAAGCAACCAGCGGCACCGCCGGCGGCCTAAACGCCGCCTGTGCCGAGCGGCCGCCGTCGAACCCCGCCGCCCAGAGCATCAAAACCGCGCCCGCCAGTTGGGCGAACCAGCCCAACCTGCGGGGCTTGGCGGGTGCGGTTTGTTTTTTGCACATAGCGTTGTCTCCAAAAAGTGATCAATCGCGGCGATGTCGCGATTGCGGCCGCGAGCATGGTAGACCCGTCAAACGTACCATGCCGGCGTTTATTGCCATTGCACTATTAAAGCACAAACTTTACGGTGCGCTATTGCTTAAATCCACCAATATATTTGTCAAATGCACATTTATGCAGTGACAGCAGCGCTGGCGCTGCACGACGAGTTTTTCTGCCCGCAGTCCGGGGCAGTCAGGGGTAGTCATGGGGTGTTGCAACGGACGATCCGCCTGACAGTACGCCCGCAAGGATAAATGAATTTAATCATGCGGATGGGCGCCGCGTTGTCGGCCTTTGAC
>JAJZKJ010000060.1 GCA_021804195.1 Acidobacteriota bacterium | reverse complement strand
CGGCGCATGCGTGGGTTGAGAATTCACCGCCGGGTTGAGCCCTTTTTCGGTAAGTATGCGTTCCACCAGGCCGCGAATGCGGGAGGGGGCGGGAGGCGCAGCCGCAAGGGAAACCGGTGGCGGGGCCGTCGCGGCGGGAGCGGGGCTGAAAGAACGCTCTGGATGTCCCGGAACTGGCTCCAGTTCCGGCGAACGGTTCTCCCAGGCAATACGCTTCAGATTCAACAAATGCCGGGGGCCGATGTTGTCGGAGGTAATATTGCCGCCCACCGCGCCACAGCCCAGCGTCATGGCCGGGAACAGATGGGTGGAAAGGCCAATCGAGCCCCAGGGAGACGGGCTGTTGACGACCACGCGATAGGCCGGCATGCGCAGGCCGTATTCGCGGATCACGGCGTCATCCTGGGCGTGAATGACGCAGGTATGGCCGAGGCCGCCGAAGTGCAACAGGTTCGAACAGGCCTCGAAGCCGGCATTGCGATCGGCGACAAACATGAGCGCCAGCACGGGAGACAGTTTTTCGGCCGAGAGCGGATGGGCCCTGCCGATGCCCTCGAGTTCAGCCACCAGCAGCCGGGCTTCGGCCGGAACCGCGATGCCGGCCAGCTCGCCCAGAACCTGGGGGGATTTGCCCACGCATTTGGGGTTGACGATGAATTGTTCGGGATGAATCAGGGTGCGGGCGAGTTGGGCGGCTTCCGCGGGGCTGAGAAAATGCGCATGGAGTTTACGCAGCTCTTCCACGATGCGGGATTTTAAGTCGAGCTCGGCCACAATGGCCTGCTCGCTGGAACAGATGGTGCCCCAGTCGAAGGTTTTGCCGCGCACCACATCGGCCACGGCCTTGGCCAGATCGGCCGAGCGGTCAATAAAAACCGGGACATTGCCCGGACCGACGCCATAGGCCGGTTTGCCCGAGCTGTAGGCGGCTTTGACGATGCCGCTGCCGCCGGTGGCCAGGATCACCGCGGTGCGGCGATGGCGCATGAGCTCCTGGGTGCCGGGCAGCGAGGGATGCTGGCAGCAGTTGATGGCGCCTTCGGGCGCGCCGGCCGCGCGCGCCGCCTCTTCCAGCACGCTTATCGTTTCGCAGATGCAGCGCCGGGCGCTGGGGTGGGGGCTGATGACGATGCTGTTGCGGGCCTTGAGCGCGATCAGGGTTTTATAAATGGCGGTGCTGGTGGGGTTGGTGGAGGGCAGAATCGCGGCCACCACCCCCACCGGAACCGCGATCTCGACGATGCCGGCCTCGCGGTCTTCGCCGACGATGCCGCAGGTCCGGAGGCCGCGGAGGGCGGCATGCACCCGCTGGGCGGCAAAGAGATTTTTTTTAAGTTTATCTTCCGGCTTGCCGTAGCCGGTTTCGCGCACCGCCAGCTCGGCGAGCCGCCGGGCATGCTGCTGCGCGGCGGCGGCCATGGCGTCCACAATTGCATCGGTCTGGGCCTGGGAAAAGTCGCGCAGGGATTGCCAGCCGCGCCAGGCGCGCTCGGCCAGATCACGCGCTTCCTGAATTGATTGAAGATCTGCATCCATGGCCGCGCCATGAGCCGATTCCATCTCGACCGGACTCAGCGGGCCAGCATGCAATCGGTCCGGCCCGCCAGAGCGAATCATGATGATCCCAAACCGCTATTTCTTATCGCCCGGGACCACGCCCTTGTTGGGCAAAATACGCTCGACTTCGCTATGCGGGCGCGGAATCACGTGCACGCTGACCAATTCGCCCACCCGCCGGGCGGCGGCGGCGCCGGCGTCGGTGGCGGCCTTGACCGCGCCCACATCGCCGCGCACCATCACGGTGACATAGCCGGCGCCGATATATTCACGGCCCAGCAGCACCACATTGGCGGCCTTCACCATGGCATCGGCCGCTTCAATCGAGCCCACCAGGCCCTTGGTTTCAATCATGCCCAAAGCTTCCATGTTCCGCTCTCCCGATACGCCGTGGCCGGCGAAGTTCATACATCCAAAGCATCGAGTTTACGCTGGAATGAAGGCAAAGTCCCGGATTTTTTACGGTCATTGTTTTTAATATTGCGGCTTGATCACGAACGACTGCGGGCCGCCGTGCAGGGCGATCGTCTGGCCCTGCCAGCGGAACTGGCCGCTCATGGCCGCCGGCAGGGTCACGCTGGCATCCATTTCATTGCCCGCCTGGGCTTCCCGCACCCGGATGCGGCCCAGCGGAGTGGGCATGACGGCGGAAAAGTTTTGCAAGCCGCCGAGATGGGGCGCGATCGTAACCCGGGCAAAACCGGGGGCGGCGGGCTGAATGCCGGCCACGGTGGTCAACAGATCATAGGCCGGATGGGCGCTCCAGGCGTGGCAGTCGGAGCGGGTGGGCGGCGGCGTTTCCGCCCAGGTGGTGAGGCCGCGCCGCAGCATGGCGCGCCAGGGGCCGAGCAGTTTTATATAGTCATTCCCCATCCCCGCCCGGTCCAGCGCCCGGGCCAGATAAAACCGGAAGTAATAACTGGCCGGCGTGATGAACGGCGGACGGGCAGCCTGGCTATGAGATGGCGCGGCCGCCGCCGGCCGGCGCACGATGCTTTTCGGGCGCCGGGGAAAAGCCGGCATGGGTTGGGGTTGGACCGCCGGCCGGGGATGCAGTTCATCGGCCAGAATTTTTTTCATAATGGCCCGGCCGCGGGAGGGCGAGACCACGCCCAGCCAGACGGCGAGGATATTCGTCTGCTGGCTGTAGCGATCAAGGCGAGGCGTATCGGCGAACAAGCCCAGCTTCGAATTCCAGCATAGCCGGCGCACGGCGGCGATGGCGGCCCGCGCCCGCCGCTGATCGTGCGCGGCGCGCCCGGCATGTCCGAAGACATTTTCCAGCTCCGCGCCATAGCGCAGCGCCATGGCGTATTGCAGGCTGAGAGCGGCGGATTCGCCGCGATGTCCGCCGGGAGGAACCCCGGCGGGAAAACCGCGGGTCCAATCCACGAAATTCCACCAGGGCAGCGGACCGAGCAGGCCGTTGGGCAACTGCCGGCGGTTGAACCACCCCAGCACCGCGCGCACGCCCGGCATCTGTTGCCGCACAAAGGCGCGATCACCGCGGTACATCCAGAAGTCATGCACCATGCCCACCCACATCAGGGCAAAGGGAGGAATCATCTGCGGCAACCGGGAAGGATAGCGGCTTTGGGTGATGCCGGCGGGAATGCGCGATTGATTGAGCTGCCGGATGGCCTGCTTCGCCAGCCGGTCATCGCCGGTCAGGGTATACGACAGCAGCGCCTGAATGCGGGTATCGCCGATATATTGCAACTGTTCCCAATAGGGGCAGTCCATATAAGTGGTGTGGGCGCAGAGGCGGGCAGTGCGCCAGCTCACCCGCCAGGTTTGTTCCAGCCAGCGCCGGTGGACATGAATGCGGGCCCGCAGTTGAAACGGAAAGGCGCTGTAATCGGCGTGCAAAGATAACAGCCGCAGCGGCTGGCCCGCGGTGCGGATGCGCAGCTCGAGAAACCGCCAGGTACGCCATTCCGGCGGCGAATAGCGAAGCGGAGAGCCATCGGCGATCAGCTCATCATCCACGCCGAGAATATGCTTGCCGGCGATGCGATCGCGGTTGCCTTTGCGGCCATCGGGCCTGCGGAGCGCTTCGGCATAGATCATTCGAATCCGCGCATGCGCGCCGCCCGACAGGCGCAGCACCGGCCAGGCGGTGGTCAGGGCATGACGCTCGAGCAGAATGCGGGCCTGGGCATGGGCGGGAATGGTGAGGGCGCGGACGGGAAAATCGCAGGCGGCGGGGCTGGCACAGCCAGCGAGCGGCCGCGATGCGGTGATGCGGACCACGTGCCCCGGCGGGGTGGGCTGGTAGCTCATCGCCGGCAACCGGTCGCGCACCAGCCACCAGGCGGTGTGCGCATCCCGCGCCCCGCGCGGGGAGCCGCGCCCCAGAATTTGTGCCGCGCGCCAATGGGCGTTCGGGCTGGCGTCCCGCGGCGCGGCCCAGCTCCAATCGCTGCGCGCCGCCCGCATTTTCGTATCCGGCAGGGCGGCGTAGTAGCCGCGCAGGGCCGCGCCCATGTTGACGGGCGGCAGCGAAAAGCCGCGGTCGCGCTCGACTTGCCAGCCCGCGCCGGTGTTGGCAATTTGCGCCTGCCGGGTCAGGCCCTGCAGCAGGAACCCGGTGCGCAGCGTCATCTGGGCAATGGGTCCGCGGGCGCCGAAGTTCCAGACCGTGGCCGCAATGACATTCGCGCCGGCATGCAAATAGGGCGCCAGATCGTAACGCTCATAGCGCCAGGCCCGGGGATTGCCGCGGGCCGGACCGAAGCCGATGCGATGGCCATTCACCACCAGTAAATAGCGGGTATCGCCGGAAACCGCGACGGGAAAGCGGCGCGGCGGGGCCGATAAAAACAGCCGCTTGCGAAAATGAAATTCGCCGGCGCGCCGGCCGGGCCAGCGGCCGTCGGCAATCCATTGCGCCGGCCACGCCCGGTGGCCCAGGCGCAGGCGATGTTCGATGGGCGGCCGCGGAGGCTGCGGCCGCGGGAGAGGCGCGGGGAGGAACATGAAGTATAGTGTAGGTGTTTCGGAGCAGCGATGGATGCCCAAAAAGGATGCGTATTACGAGCTTGATCTGCATGGCGTGCGGCCGGAAAATGACGCCGTTGGTCCGAAGCTGCGGACGGCCCTGAGCCAGGCGCGCCGGCGGCATCAGGGGCTGTGCATTATTCACGGCCGCGGCGAATATATATTGGCCGCCATCGTGCATCAGTTTCTCGAAGGCATGGGGCTGGAATACCAACAGGGTGTGCTGAATCCGGGGGAAACCAGAGTTGAGGCATTAACCCTGCAACGCCACGGCTAGAATCATGACTTCGGACACCAGAACTTGTCTGAGACAGGTTCTAACGCGCGCCGGCCAGCCGGGCCGGGGTTGAGGCGGCTTTTGGCATCAGAATGGTGACGGTGCCAATGCGTCCGCTGACGTTATCGCGCACCACGGTCCGGCAAAGATAACGGCCGTGCGCCGGCAGGACAAAGCGGCCCTTATAACGGATTTCTCCGGAGCGCAGCAGCGCCTTCGCTTCCGCCGGAGACAGCAGCCGGCGGTAGTGATCGAGCGGCAGGCGCAATATTTTGCCGCTGGTTTGCGGAATCGAAAAATTATCCACGTCAAAGTCGTAATAATAATAACCATTCCGGTATTGGTGAATCAGCCGGCGGGCGGCGATATGCAGGCTGAAGGGCCACTCCCGCACCAGCGGCAAATGCGGCGGTCCCTTCCAGTATTGCGGCATGGGTCCCTGAATCCGGCCGCCGGGCTCAAGCGTCAGCGGCAGTTGCGTCCAGTCGAGCGGACTGAGCACAAAATGGCGGCTGGGATGAAAATTCTGCGCAAACATCAAATTATGATTGCGCGCGAACTGCAGATATCCGTGGCGATACCAGATCTGGCCGTGCGCGCCCGCCAGCCGCACCCGGATTTTGTGATAGCGCATCTGGCTGTGGTAGTGAAAATCGGGCTTGAAATACAAAATATACTGATCCTGAAAGCGTTCGATGGCCTGCCGCGCCAGGCCGGCGATGTCATTGCTGTTATTCAGCGCCATGCCGCCCGTGGCCCGCGCCGGAACATTTTCATTTTCCCAGACCAGATCGTGAATCGCCGGATTCTGATTGCTGACCCAGGAGGGCCGGTTCAATAACGAACTTCCGGCATTAGCCGTATAGGCGCTCAAGCCGCGCGGGTTGATGAAATAGAGCGAGGCATCGGCGGCATTCATCAGCCATAAGGCCAGTTGGTTGGTCTGCCGGAAGGCCGCGCCGGGCTGCGGGCCGTGGCGCACGCCGGCGGCTTCGGAATACCCCGGCGGGGTGATGGTAAATGAAGTATCGCTGGTAAACCAAAGCAGATTTTTGTGGCCGTGCATACCGTTGAGCATGCGGGCCAGCGCCAGCAGATTGATGGCATTGTTTTTGAGGCGGCGGTATTCGGCTTGCGCCATGTCGCTTTGGCCGATATGCACAATTCCACCATCACCGCCTCCAGGCATTCCAGCCATGGCCGTCATATATTGTGCCTGGTCGAAGAGAATCTCGGAAATTTTCGCCTTCCAGCCCGCCGCGTAATTCATGCCGGTGCCGCGGCCGGGATGAAATTGCGCGCGAATAGCCTGGCGCAGCAGGCGGGTATTGCGCGTGAAGGGCTGGTCCAACTGCAGCCAGGCAGTTTCACTGAGAATGGCCGCATCGGTGTAGCGGGGCAGGGGACGGGAAAACAAACGCAGCATCTGGGCGCGCAGCCGGCTCAATTGCGATAAAGGGATTTGCGAGAAATCAAAAAGGAAGACGATGCGGTTCAAAACGCCGCTTTCCTGACGGTTGGTCACCGCGCCCGGAGGCAGATGATAGGTCCGGCGCGGCCGCGGCTTCATGTTGCGGGTAATATCCAGGTAGGCAATGGGCATGGGTTTGCCGTCCACCCAGAGCCGGAAATTGCGCTTGCGCAACCCATTCAGGAATTGGCCGTTGCCGTTGAGAACGGTGACCGGGACCTGAACCAGGCGCGTGGTGGCGTGATAGGTGGAAACCGGCGCCTGGCAGTATCCCCAAAGACTCACCGCAATGCAGGCGCTCAGGACGCGGCAGGCAGTTTTGACCATGCCTACTGTATACACTATGCAAGGATGAAAAGAAGCTGAAAAGCCGGGATTAGTTGTTTAAACTTATTTCCCCTGGTAATACCATTGCTGCACCCAATGGCCCTCGGCCTGGCGCTGGCGAAACCATTTCTGGTATTCGGCTTCCTCGTTGGTGACGCCGAGCTTTTGCAATACCTCGGGCGGAGCGCCGCCGGTCCAGACCGGGATCATTTTATTGCCCAGGTAGGGAAGGTCTTTAACTCCTTCGGGGCTGCTGTAAAAGCCACCCAGCACCAGGTCGCGCAGGCGGCTGAAAAAAGCCACGGCATGGCTTTCGTCGGGGTCGGCGCGTTCGGGCCAGGCGATGCGGTCGAGCAGCGATTGCTGCTGCATGCGGGAACAGGCGATAAAGTCATGGCCATGCAGGCGGTTGGATTCGAGGTCGAGCCAGGTGAGGCCGCCGCGGATTTCATCACTTAAAAAACCCTCCCGGCCGCCTTTAAAATCGAGCCAGTCATCAATGAACGCTGGCACGTTGGCCTGGGAGGCGCTGCCGGAACGTTCGTCGGCGGGCAGAATCCAGTCGCTCAGGACGGTGACGGTGGCAAATTCATGGGGGTTGAGAACCTTGAGCCGGGGCGCGGGCGCGGGTGACGATGCGGGCGTGGGCGATGCAACGGACGCAGCGGAAGCGGTCAGGGCCGATAAGGGCAGGAGCGCGGCCGGGGCCAGCCCCATGGTCTTGAGCAGGTCGCGACGGGCGATACGAGTGCTCCTGGGTTTGGCAGACGGGTTCGGCGCGGACGGTCGCTTTGTTTTGGTCTCCATGATTTCTCCAAATCTTTGCTTTCACGCGGGCGCCCGGCTTCGCCGCCCGCTTTGCTCATGATGGATTCTTCACATCTCCGCTGCTCGTCATCAGATTTCCTTGCGGCGCATCAGGCGGGCGATGTTTTCCGAAGTGCGCCAGGCCAGTGCCAGAATGGTCAGCGTTGGGTTCTTGTCGGCGTTGCTGACCAGCGGCGCGCCGTCGGTGACAAACAGATTTTTACATTCCCAGGACTGGCACCAGGAGTTCAGGGGCGAAGTCCGGCGGTCGTTGCCGCAGCGCACGGTGCCGACTTCGTGAATGATTTCTCCGCCGCGGGAAATGCCCCAGTGCGGCCCCGGCGACTTGTAGGTCACTTTGCCGCCCATAGTCACGATCAGCTCCTCGAAGGTCTGCTGCATATGCCGGGCCATGTTGATTTCGTAATCGCTCCATTTCCAGTGGAACTTGAGCACCGGAATTCCCCATTCATCTACCACGCTGCGGTCAATTTCGCAGTAGCAGTTTTCGTTGGGAATCATTTCGCCGCGGCCGGAGAAGCCCACGCCGGCGCCAAAGCCGCGGCGGGCCTCTTGCTTGAGGCGCACGCCGTAGCCGTCATGCATGCCGCCAAAGCTGTGCGGGCCGGGCATGCCGCGGCCGCCGCCGGGTTCGATATGGTACCCGCGGGGGAAATCCAGTTCATGCCGCAACTGCTTATCGTAGTTGCCCCAGGGCAGATAGACATGCATGCCACCCACGCCGTCTTCATTAAACGGCGGCAGGCCCGACAAATCAGGGACATAGCCGCCCACGTCGGAGCCGACCGTATCCATCAGGTACTTGCCGACGATGCCGCTGGAGTTGGCCAGGCCGTCGGGATGGCGGGACGATTGGGAGTTCAACAGCAGGCGCGCTGATTCGCAGGCGCTGGCCGCCACCACTACCACGCGCGCCCGCACCGTGATTTCCTTGCGGGTTTTTTTGTCAACGTAGGAAACTCCGGTGGCGTTGCCATCCGGACCGGTGAGTATTTCCCGGGCCATGGCGCCGGTGCGGATTTCGAGGCGTCCGGTGGCGAGGGCGGGCGGCAGCAGCACGGTGGGGGAAGAGAAGTTAGAGGAAGTCGCGCAACTGCGGCCGCACTGCCCGCAGTAGCCGCAGGCGGGACGGCCATGTATGGATTGGGTCAGAATCGAGAGCCGGGAGGGGATGCAGGGCAGAGTCAGCTTGCGCGCCGCGCGCTGGATCAGGAGCTCATACACCCGCGGTTTGGGCGGGGGAAGGAACTCGCCATCGGGGGCGTTTTCCATGTTTTCATGGCTGCCGAAGACGCCGATCAGCTTTTCGGTTTTGCTGTAATACGGCGCCATCTCCTCGTAGGGAAACGGCCAGTCGAAGCCCAGGCCGTCGCGGGAATAGGGCTTAAAGTCGTAGGGGCCCCAGCGCAGCGCGATGCGTCCCCAATGGTTGGTGCGGCCGCCCAGCATGCGCCCGCGCCACCACATAAACTGTTCGCCCGCGGCCACGGTGTACGGTTCGCCGGGCACCTGCCAGCCGCCCACGCAGCCATCGAAATAGCCAAAGGGCTTGGCGGGCGTGGCGGCGCCGCGATGCGGCGCCTGCCAGGGCCACATCATCATCATGGAGTCCCGGGCGGTGTCGAACCAGTCGCCGGAGTTTCCTACGTTGACA